>JAZUOS010000041.1:0-18139 GCA_045604765.1 Acutalibacteraceae bacterium
CACAAAAACGCTTTTCCTCGCGATGTTTGGATAAACCGCGCGCTCGACCAATTATTTGACGGAAAAATTCCCGATTGCGTAAAAGACTACGGTGGAATAGTACAGCAATATATTTTCCATTATATAAGAAATAACACGTAAACCAAAAACTCGGTGCCCTGTTCGGACACCGAGTAATTTTTTATTTTGCGTAATCTATTGCTCTGCTTTCACGGATAATGTTAACCTTAACCTGACCGGGATACTCAAGCTCATTTTCAATTTTTTGAGCAATATCGTGAGCCATAATAACCATCTGGTCATCATTTACAGCATCGGGTTTAACAAGTATTCGTATTTCACGACCTGCCTGAATAGCATAAGAATCTTCAACGCGGTTAAAGGATTTGGCGATTTCCTCTAACTTTTCAAGACGCTTAATGTAGCTTTCAATGTTTTCGCGTCTTGCGCCCGGACGAGCAGCACTTATAGCGTCAGCCGCCTGAACTATGCAAGCGATAACCGTTTTAGCCTCTACATCACCGTGGTGAGCGTGTATAGCGTGAACAACCGTCTCGTTTTCACGGTATTTTTTAGCAGCCTCAACACCAAGCTGAATGTGTGAACCTTCTTGCTCGTGGTCAATAGCCTTACCAATATCATGCAAAAGTCCTGCGCGCTTTGCAAGTGTTACGTCAACACCAAGCTCGGCAGCAATAAGACCCGAAATGTAGCAAACCTCAAGCGAATGGTTAAGCACATTTTGACCGTAGCTTGTACGGAAATGCAAACGACCTAAAAGCTTGATAAGCTCGGGGTGGATGTTATGAACGCCGCTTTCTACCATAGCGCGTTCGCCCTGCTGCTTGATTATAGCCTCAACCTCGGCAGTAGCCTTAGCAACGGTTTCTTCAATTCTTGCGGGATGTATACGGCCGTCAACAATCAACTTTTCGAGTGTCACACGGGCAATCTCACGGCGAATAGGCTCAAAGCTTGATACTGTGATTGCCTCGGGTGTGTCGTCAATTATTAGGTCAACACCTGTTGCGTTTTCAATAGCGCGGATATTTCTACCCTCACGGCCTATGATGCGACCCTTCATTTCATCGTTGGGCAACGGCACAACAGAAATTGTGATTTCTGACGAATGGTCAGCAGCGCAACGCTGAATTGCGTGGGCAATAACCTCGCGCGCAAGCTTGTCAGACTCATCACGGGTTTGCTGCTCAAATTCCATAATCTTTACAGCCTTTTCGTGAGAAAGTTCGCCCTCAAGCATCTGCAAAAGATTTGCCTTTGCCTGTTCTTTTGAAAGGCCTGAGATTTTTTCAAGCATTTCAAGCTGACTGCGTTTAAGCTGCTCACACTCTTCGATTTTTGCGTCGATTTGTTTTGCTTTTTCTTGGAGTTTTTCTTCCTTAGCTTCAAGATTATCTATCTTGCGGTCAAGGGTTTCCTCTTTTTGCTGAAGTCGGTGTTCCTGTCTTTGAACCTCGGCTCTTCTTTCACGAAGATCCTTTTCGGTTTCTTGACGGAGCTGGTGAATTTCTTCTTTGGCTTCAAGCAATGTTTCTTTTTTTCTGGTTTCAGCAGTTTTCATCGCATCATTCAAAATGCGTTTTGCCTCGGTTTCAGCCGATCCGATGGTTTTTTCGGCAGATTTACGGCGAAAAGCCGAGCCTGCAAAAAAGCCTATAACGCACAGCACCAATGCTACCGCGCCAAAAACTGCATAAAAAATTGGGTTTTCGGGCATTTAAGTCCCTCCTTTATATTTAAAGCGGTTTTACAGAATCAAAATAAAAAGTCTGTCGGGGACCGCTGTTTTAAGCCCCGATCCAATAAATATTAGGGTATTAGTGAATTTCGCCAAAACTTCCACTAATACAATCTAAACTTATCTTACATAATTTTACCACTATATTTATACGCTGTCAAGAAAAAATGCCGCTTATATTGTGTAAAATCACAATAAAACGGCATTTTTTTACATTATACAAAATAATATGACATATCCCAACAAGGAAGTGATGGAAAATGGCGTAAATAAATTTTATAATCTGACCGTAAATTCAAAACCCTTTTGGGTAAATCAAACAAATCTTCACTGCGATGATAAGCGGCAATCTGCATTTTGGGTTTGTGCTTTGATATAGTGGCAGCGCCACCGCTTATTGCGGCGGCTTCGGCGCCCTCAATATCCATTTTTATATATGTTGGCGTGTTATCATTTGCTAAAGTATCTATTGTAACGGAATTTATTTTGTCGTTACCCTTACCCACACTCGACCCGCGTGAGCCCTGCATATCAAACGCCGTTTCACCATCAATATCGCAGACGCAAGCATTTATGTTGATAATGTTTTTTATATCTTCAGTAGCGGTGCATAATTTGTTATAGGTTTTAAAGTCGGGCTCAACAGTCACTATTTTGTTATAACTATCTACAACCGACAAAAACTCTTCTACTGTGTCACCGCGGTATGCGCCCAAATCAAAATACGTTTCGTTAACATCAAAATTTATTATATTTTGATAAACCTCGTCACATGGTGTTTCACATTCAAAAAGATAATCAATTTTTCCCGTTAGCTTATACATAACGGCGCTTTCAAAAACTTTTTTTGAAACATCATCTGCAAGGCGGTTATAAACGCTTTCAAGCCGATCACGGTTTTGCAGAGCGTATTCCAAATTAAAAAGTATATCACCGTAAACGGCAACATCGGGGGCGTACAGCTCTTGTTCGGCGGCAATGCGCTTTATATTGGCAATCACCTCGGGCAAGCTGCTGCCAAAGCACACCAACACAATCATATCACCAAAAGTGCTTTTGGCAGTGTTATAGTCAGTCACCGCAAAGTCGTGAAACACTTTTTGACGCACAAAACCGTCGGATGCAAACACACCCGATATTTTTACGCCATATCTATTAAGCACCGATATAATCTTGTCGGCGCCGTTACCCATACCGTAAAGCACAATGGGCTTAGTCGCTTCTTTTAAATAATTCCATAAATCTTTCATATCTACATTATATATATAAATGTGATTTTTTACAAGTAAGTTGTAGACAAATTAGAAATAATTTGATATATTTATATAGTAAATATTTTATTGGAGGGTGCTTTATGAAAAAAGTTCTCGCTTTTGACTTTGGCGCTTCAAGCGGACGCGCAATGCTTGCAACGCTTGAAGACGGAAAAATAGTAATGAAAGAAATTCACCGTTTCGCTAACGACCCCGTGGTTGTCAGAGGCAGTATGTATTGGGATGTGCTTCGTCTTTTCTTTGAAATTAAGACCGGCATCACAAAGGCGGTTAACGAGGGTGGCTTTGACGCCATCGGCATCGACACCTGGGGTGTAGACTTTGGACTCTTAGACAAAAACGGCAGAATGCTTGCCAACCCCTATCATTACCGTGACAGTCGTACTCACAAAATACCCGAAAAGGTTTTTGAAATAATTTCAAAAGATGACCTTTACAGCCGCGCCGGCTTGCAGTTTATACACTTTAACACCATTTATCAGTTAATGTATTTAAAGTTTAACGAGCCTGATATTTTAGAGCGCGCCGACAAAATGCTTATGATGCCCGACCTTTTTGGCTATATGCTTACGGGTGAAATGAAAGAAGAAGCAACAATTGCCTCTACCTCTAACCTGCTTAATCCATACACAAAGGATTGGGATTTTGAGCTTATTGAGCAATTAGGACTTCCAAAATCAATCTTTGCCCCAATTACAAAGCCGGGTAGCGTTTACGGTTATCTGTCAGACGAAATTTGTGAAGAGCTTGGTTGCGAAAAGGTACCCGTAATCGCAGTAGCATCTCACGATACAGCATCTGCTGTGGCCGCAACACCAAGCGAACGCGATGACTTTGTTTACATAAGCTGCGGCACTTGGAGTCTTTTTGGTATTGAAAGCAAAACACCTATTCTTACTAAGGCAGCTGCTAAAGCCGACTTTACAAACGAGGGTGGTTTTGAAGATACCACACGTTTCCTCAAAAACATTATGGGCCTTTGGCTTATTCAAGAATCGCGTCGTCAGTTCCGTCGCGAAGGCGAAGAGGTTGGCTTTGACGTGCTTGAAAAAGAAGCTCTTGCCGCCGAGCCATTTAAGTGCTTTATCAACGTAGATGACCCTGCTTTTGAGCCTGCGGGTAACCTACCGCTCAGAGTAAAAGAATACTGCAAAAAAACCGGTCAGTACGTGCCACAAACTCGTGGCGAGGTTATGCGCTGTATATACCAAAGCCTTGCAATGAAATATAAATACACCTTTAATGCCCTTAATAATATGGGTGAAAAGAAATATCACAGCATCAATATTTTAGGCGGCGGTATTAAGGACAGACTTCTTTGCCAAATGACAAGTGACGCCTGCAACGTGCCAGTTTTGGCGGGTCCTACCGAAGCGACTGTTATGGGTAACATTGGTGTTGCGTTTAATGCTCTTGGTGAAATCAAAGACTTTGCCGAGCTGCGTAAGGTTGTATCAAACTCAACCGAAATCAAAACCTACACACCAAACAGCAATGAGCTTTGGGAAAAGGCTTATGCCGACTATCTAAAGGCTACAGGACTATAATATTAAATAACAAAACTCTCCCCTTGTTGTTCAAGGGGAGAGTTTTAATAATATTTTTCTATAAAATTAACAATTGGGGTATTATCAGGCAGGCCGTGTGGGTGGTGGTCGCCGCCCTCTTTTATTATGAGTTCTATATTCCCGTCATTTGCTTTAAAATAGTCATAAAGCAGCTGTCCGTTTTCGCAAAACGGTACGGTTTTGTCGCTGTCACCGCTGACAAGCATTATCGGCACACCCGATTTTAAAAGCTTTTCTTTTTGGTCTATTGGGTGATTTCTAAAATTTAACATATCTGAAAGTGTCATACCCATATTTTCAATAAATTCTTGCGAGCAATCACCTTCACTAACACCTAACGCAAACGGCCAGCTTAGATAGTTCATAACCGGCGCATCAAGGTACGCGGCTGCAACATATTGCGGATATTTTGCTGCAAAATACACCGCCTGCATACCGCCGCAAGACATTCCTACCAAAGCGCATTTTGGGTTAAGACCAAATTCATTGCTCAAAAATTCACAAAACAGCGGTCGCATATCGGTGTCACTTTCGGGGCACAAGCGTGTTGTATTTTGCATATAGGCCAAGTGATAGCCTTTTTTAAGCATTTCAATTTCCATTTGGGGAAATGAATCAAAATATTCAGTTTTATAAAGCCACTTATTGCTTTCACACGCATTATCGGGGCAAATCAAAATACATTCACGATCACGGAATTTAAAATCAAGTCTCTTAAAGCCGTTCCAGATGCTTGTTTTAATTTCCATTTTATTCACCCTTTAGTTCGTAACCGCCGACACTTCTTACAAACAGCGGTACGCAAGAGCCCTCGCCAAAAACGGTTTCAATTATCTTTTTGTAATCGTCAAACATTTTGTTTGGTATATAGCACTGAATTGTGCCCGCAAAGCCTCCGCCATGCACGCGATACGCGCCACGACCGTTTAAAAACTGCTTTGTTACAGCCAGTGCCAATGATATAGCCTGCTCTTTTGGATTACTTGGCGAATACACATTTTGCAATAGGTCATAAGACGACTCACCCGAACGCTTAACCGTTACAAAAAAGGTGTTAAAATCGCCTCGCTTTAGTGCTGATTTTTGGGTAAGTACACGCTTGTTTTCACAGAAAACGTGTATTGCACGAAGCACTGCACGGTCTCCACATTTTTGGCGAATTTCAGCAATATTGCGATAAAAATCTTCTTCGGTTGCATCACGCAAAAACTCTACGCCCAAGGCGTTGCTAACCGCCTTACATTCAAGTGTAATATCGGCATAATCCTGTGTCAAATTTGCGTGATTACCGCCCGTGTCAACAACACAAAGCGTGTGATTTGACTCGCTTAAATCGAGGTTGATTTTTTCAACAACGGGATTTTGCGGGTCACAAAAATCGGCAAATGTAAAGCCGCCGACACTTGACGCCATCTGGTCCAAAAGGCCACACGGCTTACCAAAATATTCGCGCTCAGCAAACTGTGAATATTTTGCAATGGCTATAGCATCAACCTTATGCTCGTTATATAAACCATTTACAATATTAGACACCAACACCTCGAATGCCGCCGAGGACGAAAGCCCCGAGCCCTTAAGCACATCAGATGTTGTATAGGCATCAAAGCCACCTATATTGTATCCGCCATTTTTAAACGCCGCTACTACGCCGCGTATAAGCGAACGTGCGCGACCGATTTCTTCTTCCTTTTTATCAAGGTCGCCAATATCGACTTCGTCCATTTTATAGCCCTTTGATTTTATGCGGACAATATTATCACTGTTTGCCGACACAACGGCAATAACGTCAAGATTAACGCTGCCCGCAAGCACCATACCGTGCTGATGGTCGGTATGATTGCCGCCGATTTCAGTACGTCCCGGCGCTGAAAAAAGACGCACGTTATCACGCTCACCATACAGCTTTACAAATTCATCTATAGCATCACCGTAACGTGCGCGCGCCACCTCGGTTTCACCGTAAAGCATGGTAAATTCTTTATCAAATTTTCCGTTTAATATTTTTTGTTTTAGTTCTGTGGTATTCATATTATTAAAGAAAGCGGAAAACGACATCCTTTGATGTAATTTTCCGCTTGCCCTTTCGTCTAAATTAAAGTGCTTCTACGATAGCCTTTGTATCGCGTGCGATTTTAAGCTCTTCGTTAGTAGGAATAATGTAAACGTTTACCTTACTGTCATCGGTAGAAATCTTAATTTCTTCGCCGTGAACTTTATTTGCATCGGCATTAAGCTTTACGCCCAAGTAACCAAGATTTTCGCAGATATATTCACGAAGCTCTTCGTCGTTTTCACCGATACCGCCTGTAAATACGATGGTGTCAACACCGTTCATAGCAGCGATATAAGAACCAACGAATTTAAGAATTTGATAACGTTGCATATCTATAGCAAGCTTAGCGCGTTCGTTGCCGCCCTTTGCTGCAGCGTCTACGTCACGGTTATCGTTAGATACACCCGAAATGCCAAGCACACCCGACTTTTTGTTGCAGATAGAGTCGATATCGGCAAATGTAAGACCCTCTTTTTCTGCAATGTATGTAAGAGCAGACGGATCAAGTGTTCCGCTACGGGTACCCATCATAAAGCCGTCAAGTGGGGTAAAGCCCATTGTTGTATCAACGCACTCACCGTTCTTGATAGCGCTGATTGAACAGCCGTTACCAAGGTGGCAGGTAATAATTTTGAGGTCTTTCTTATCTTTGCCCTCAAGGTCAGCGGCGCGGTCACTTACAAAGCTATGTGATGTGCCGTGGAAGCCGTACTTACGAACACGGTATTTGTCGTAATACTCATAAGGTAATGCATACATATAAGCCATTGCAGGCATTGTTTGATGAAATGATGTATCAAACACACCAACCTGAGGAATCTTGTCGCCAAAGGTTTTGGTGCAAGCCTCAATACCCAAAATGTTTGCAGGGTTGTGAAGCGGCGCCATAACGCTGCACTCGCGTACCTTTGCAATCATTTCGTCGGTAATAAGAGCCGACTTGTTAAATTCTTCTGCGCCGTGAACTACACGGTGACCGATAGCGCTAACCTCGTCAAGAGAGTCGATAACCTTTGCCTCAGACTTTGTCATAGCGTAAACTACAGCTGCGAAAGCCTCGCTGTGTGTAGGCATATCGGTTTCAGCCTTATAAACTCTGCCGTCGGCAGCCTTATGTGTAATAGCGCCTGTAACGCCTATACGCTCGCAAAGACCTTTTGCGAGAACCTGCTCATTAGTCATATCAATAAGCTGATACTTAAGTGATGAGCTACCTGCATTAACTACAAATACCTTCATTTCAATTACTCCTTAAAATAAATATTGAAAGATAATTTTTTATATGGTAAAATGTTTCCATAAAATGTACATTAAATATTTTACTTGATAAAGATTCAATTTTCAAGATGTTTTTGTAAAAAGAGGTGATTTTTTTGTCGGCTGTAGGTATTATTGCAGAGTTTAACCCCCTGCACGCAGGTCATAAAAGGCTAATTGACTATGCACATACCCTTGGTGATACAGTTGCTTGCGTTATAAGCGGCAACTTTGTGCAGCGTGGCGACGTGGCGATAATCGGCAAACAACAGCGGGCAAAATTTGCACTTGCTTGCGGTGTTGATATAGTTGCCGAGCTGCCTGTTCTTTGGAGTATGTCCACCGCACAAAACTTTGCACTTGGCGGCGTGTGGCAGCTGTATAACCTTGGTTGCGACAAAATTGTTTTTGGCAGTGAATGCGGTGATATTGACGCGCTTATAAATGCCGCTGACGTCCTTAACAGTGACGGCTTTTTTGCAAAAGTGTCCGAAAAGGCAAAATCGGGTGTTACCTTTGCTGTAGCCCGCGAAAACGCAGCACAAGAAATGGGGGTTGATTTTACCCTGCTTCGCGGTGCTAACAACAACCTTGGTATTGAATATATACTCGCTGCAAAAAAATTAAATTTGCCTATAGAATTTCACACCATAAAACGTCTTGGTGCAGGTCACGATTCGAACGAGATTGACGACGGATTTGTTTCGTCATCCTTTATAAGAGAAGAACTGTTAAAGGGTAATATTGGTTATACCGAACGATTTATGCCCCGCGAGGTAAGGGGCATTATAAACCCCGAGCATATAGCTGATATAAAACGTCTTGAAAATGCAATTCTTTATAGTCTTCGCACAAAAACCGCCGACGATTTTAAAAATTTGCCCGATATAAGCGAGGGGCTCGAAAATAAAATTTATTTTTCGGCACGTGTTGCTGCAAGCCTTGATGAGCTTTATAATATGATTAAAACCAAACGCTATACAATGGCCCGCATTAGACGATTGGTACTTTCGGCATTTTTAGGGCTTGATAACCGTTTTTTTATGTCTACCCCACCCTATGTGCGTGTACTGGGCTTTAGCAGTAATGGGCTCGAGCATCTTAAAACGCCACAGGGTATAATACCGGTTGTAACCCGTTCTTTACAAATTAAACAGCTTGATGAATACGCTCAAAAGGTATTTGAAGCAGAGTGTCGGGCTACCGATATATATAATCTTTGTTTTAAAGAGCCGCTTGAATGTGGCGGCGAACAAAAAATGAAATTACTCAAAACGGAGGAATTTTTATGATAAAAACCGAAATTAAAGATTACCTAAACTATGGCAAAGTTTTAGCAATTACCAACGGCGTTATTGAGGCGTATATCACCGTTGATGTTGGCCCGCGTATTATCCGTTTCGGTTACGTCGGCGGTCAAAACATTATGTGCGATAACCGTAATGCCTTTGAACCAAAGAGCGACGCACAGTTTCAGGACTTTTTTGGCAAGGATAAAAAATGGGAAAATTTAGGCGGTCACCGCATTTGGCTCTCTCCCGAGGCTTATCCCCAAACCTATTATCCAGACCTTGACCCCGTGCAGTATGAAATTACTGAGCACGGCGCAATATTCAATCCAAACGCCGAGATGGAAAACGGCGTTCAAAAAAGCCTTGAAATTAAAATGGACCCCGATGACAGCAATATGTATGTTACGATGCGTGTCACAAATATAACCAACTCACCTAAAGAGTTTGCTGTTTGGGGACTATCGGTATCGGCAACGGACGGCACGCTTATTATACCTATGAACGATAACGATACAGGGCTTCTTGCTAACCGCAATATTTCGGTTTGGCCATACACGAATCTTGCTGACAGCCGTTTAAATTTTGGTAAATCTTACGTTACACTCCGTCAAGACACCAATATTAGTCGGGCGTTAAAATTAGGCTTTGACCTTAACAGCGCTGAAACATATTATTGCTTGGGTGACGATATATTCCGCAAAGCTTACCCCACATATCACCCACGCGAAAAATACCCCGACAATAACTGCAGCTTTGAAACCTACACCTGCGCTACTTTTATAGAGGTTGAGTCATTAAGTCCGCTTAAAAAAGTACAACCCCACGAAACACTGTCACTCACAGAGCATTGGTCACTTCACAAAAAACCCTGCGACGTAGATTTTAATGATGATAATTCAATAGATTATCTCATTTCAAAACTTTGAGGTGTAAAATGAAACCATCTTTTCTTGATATAATCAGAACTCCCGACGATATTAAAATACAAACCGAAAATTCCCCCTTCCGTTTTGAAGAAAAAGGCACCGCAAATGATACTCGCGCCGAGGTTAAATTCACCGCTGAAAACGGAATTTTAAAAATATATCTTTATTCAAACGGCGACGCTGTAAAACGAATTCGTTTGCGTTGGAACGGTGATATTTCCAGTGTTCTTTCACTTCTTGGCGATTCTTTTGTACGCAGCCAGACCGACGACGTTTTGTGGCACGCATTTTTGCCGCACTACGAAATGCCGTGGTATTTTTATACAAACGACGGCGAGTGCCTACACGGCTACGGCGTAAAAACAGGCTGCAACAGCTTTGCCAGCTGGTATGCCGACCCTTATGGCATTACTTTGATACTCGACGTGCGAAACGGAGCCGGCGGTATTGTTTGTGACAAGCTTTTGTGCGCCGAGGTAGTTTGCCGTAAAGGAACTGAAAACGAAAATAAATACACAGCCGCACACCAGTTTTGCAAAACAATGTGTGACAAACCCAATTTACCCACTACTGCCATTTACGGACTTAATAACTGGTATTGGGCATACGGCGCAATTGAGGAAAAGGTTGTACTTGAAGAGGCTGAATATCTGGGCAAGCTTACAAAAGGCTTTAAAAATCGCCCGTTTATGACCATAGACGACGGCTGGCAGGTAGCTCACGCAAAGGGTAAATTTAACGGTGGACCGTGGCATCTTACCAATGAAAATTTTGCTTCTATGCAAAAAACCGCCGAAAAAATACATTCGCTCGACTGTCGCGCAGGTATTTGGATTCGATTGCTGCTTACAATGTCACACGTGCCGCAAGAGGCCGTATATAACAGCCCTTACAAACCAAACGGCATTGTGCTGGACCCAACTCACGAATTTTCTAAGCAAAAAATTACTGAAGATATTAAGAGATTGGTTGGTTGGGGCTTTGATATGATAAAGCACGACTTTTCATTTTTTGATTTGTTTGGCGCTACAATATCAGACAATATGCCACCTCATTTTTACGATAAGACAAAAACCAATGCGCAGATTGTACGCGAGTTTTATGAGCATGTGCAATTGGCAGCCGGCGATACACTTATTATGGGCTGCAACACCGTAAATCATTTGGCAGCTGGTGTTCACCAAATACAGCGCAGCGGCAATGACACAAGCGGCAGACATTTTGAAAACACCCGTCGCTACGGTGTGCACTCAATGATGCGATTGCCTCAAAACAACGCGTTCTTTAAAACCGACCCCGACTGTGCAGCATTTACCGAAAAAGTTTCTAAAAAGCTTAATTTTGACTTTTTAGAAATGGCAGCAATCACGGGTAGCGCAACCTTTGCGTCGGTAACACCAAGTATTCTAAACGGGCAGGAAGAAAAGCGTTTGCAAGAAATTTTTGCTATAGCCGACAGCATTGAATATAAAGATTATGCCACTATTGCCGACTGGACTCGCACCGCTGTTCCTTGTGAATTTAATTACAAAGGCACACCATATAAATATAATTGGTACAAGGATTATGAAGGCGCGCGCCACTTTGTTTCGTGGATGGATTAATTTATTACGCAAAGAATTCCAAGAAAGATTTTCTTGGAATTCTTTACTTTTTAATTTTGTTGTGCTATATTATATTAGTTTTATTAAGGGGGACTTGATTATGAAGGAATTTTATTTAAAACCTAAGTTTTTCGATAGCATTAAGGGTTATACAAAAGACCAGTTTGCAAAAGACCTTGTTGCAGGTTTAATTGTGGCAATTATTGCGATGCCGCTTTCAATAGCCTTAGCACTTGCGTCGGGCGTTAACCCCGAGCAAGGTATTTACACCGCTATTTTTGCAGGCTTTATTGTAGCGCTTATGGGCGGCAGTAATGTGCAAATCGCAGGTCCCACAGCGGCGTTTGCAACCATTGTAGCAGGAATCGTAGCCTCAAAGGGCATGTCAGGGCTTATTATTGCCACGCTTATGGCGGGTATAATTTTGATACTTATGGGCGTGTTAAAATTAGGCTCACTTATTAAATATGTACCAAAAACTATAACAGTAGGCTTTACGGCAGGCATTGCCGTTACAATATTTTTAGGACAGATAAAAGACTTTTTAGGTATTACTTATACCAACGGCGCAAAACCGATTGAGGCATTTGAAAAGATAGAGGCAAATATACATAACATTTCTACTTTTGATTGGCAGTCACTGCTTGTAGGCGCTATTTGCCTTAGCATACTTATTATATATCCAAAATTTGAAAAGAAAATTCCGCCCTCACTTATAGCGGTTGTTGTAGGCGCTTTGTTGGTTAAATTTACACCCACCTTAAGCGGTGATGTAAGCACCATAGGCAGTCTTTACGATATACCTTCAGGTTTTCCAAAATTCAGTTTAGGCACAATAAATATTGACCTTAACGAAATTGTGTCACTCATACCCGATGCCTTTACAATAGCAATTCTTGCGGGCATTGAGTCACTGCTTTCTTGTGTGGTGGCTGACGGTATGATAAACTCAAAGCACAACCCCAACGCCGAGCTTGTAGCACAAGGTCTTGGCAATATGGCTTCGGTGGCTTTTGGCGGTATACCTGCTACGGGCGCTATAGCACGCACAGCCGCAAACATAAAAAACGGAGGCAGAACTGCCGTTGCAGGTATGGTGCACTCGGTTGTTTTATTGCTTGTTGTGCTGTTTTTAATGCCGCTTGCAAAATTGATACCTATGCCTGCAATAGCCGCAATTTTGTTTATTGTTGCATATAATATGAGCGAATGGCGCAGCTTTTTAAAAATTGTAAAGCAAAAAAATGTTGCTGATATAATCGTAATGGTGCTCACATTTGCGCTTACCGTTATATTTGATTTGGTTGTCGCTATTATTATAGGTCTTGTTTTGCACTTCGCTATTGTTCTTTTAAAGAAAATCGGAAAGAAGGCATAAATTGAAAAATATTAAAAGATATGCCTTGTGGCTCGCCTTAGGTTTAATGTCGGGCGCTGTATGCGGCCTTTGCGGCGTTGTTTTTTCAAAAGCTGTAGGCTTTGTAACCGACCTTCGCGTGCAAAATGATTGGATTTTATATTTGTTACCATTGGGCGGTTTGCTGTCGGTTGCGATTTACAAATTATGCCGTGTAAAAAACATAGGCACAACAAACGTCTTTGACTGTGTGCGAACTGAACAAAGCTTGCCGCGTTTTTTGGCGCCTGCAATTTTTTGCGGCACCTGCATTTCGCATTTGTTTGGCGCGTCTGCGGGTCGCGAGGGCGCCGCGCTGCAAATAGGCGGTGGTGTTGCAAATATTTTCGCCCGTTTGCTAAAGTTAGACGAAGATTCTCGTCATATAACCGTTATGTGCGGTATGGCGGCGCTTTTCTCTGCTGTTTTTGGCACTCCGCTTGCCGCTTGTGTTTTTGTGCTTGAAGTTATTTTTACAAGGCTTTGCTTATCTGCTGCTGTACCTGTGTTAATTTCAAGCATTACCGCATTTATAATTTCTACTGTTCTCGGTGTTCACCCCGAAAGATTTAATGTTGGCGTGCTACCGCCGTTTTCACTATCTCTTGTGTGGAAAACTGCTGTAATTGCAGCGGCAGGCATTTTAGTCGCTTTCATTTTTTGCAAAGGCTTAAATCTTGGAAAAGCGTTTGCAAAAAAAGTGTTTAAAAATGAATTTTTGCGAATTGCCGTAGGCGGCATCTTGGTGGTTTTGCTTACCCTTCTCGTTGGTAATCGCGACTATAACGGCGGCGGTATCAATATAATCGAGCGTGTGTTTGAAGGCTCGGTACATTACGAAGCCTTTGCCCTAAAAATACTGTTTACTGTAATTTGTATATCTGCAGGCTACAAGGGTGGAGAAATTATACCAACACTATTTATTGGCGCCACTTTAGGCGGAGCGTTGGCATTGCTCTTGGGTTTGCCTCTCGGGTTTGGCGCGGCAGTTGGTATGGCTGTTTTATTTGTTTGCGCTACCAAATGCCCAATTGCTACAATGTTACTGTGCTGTGAAATGTTTGGTTTTAATTGCGCGCTGGTTATTATACCGGTGGTAATAATCGGCTTTGTTGCGGCGAGATATCAAGGACTTTACAGCAATTCAAAAGATATTATCAAGCATATCATAAACAGTTAATATATATTAATGGCTCTGCTTAAAATTTAAGCAGAGCCCTGTTTTATTTTAACCTATTGCCGTTTTTATCGAAATTTTTCTTTAAGGCAATTTCTGTCGGAAAAATTGATGCTATAATTACGGCTACACCTATCATACAAATAATGCCGCCTACTGTACCGATTATATTCTCACCCTTGCCTATTACCAAAAGCAAAGGTATCACGCTTATCGGTAGCATTGCAAGTCCTACACAATACCATATTTTGCCGCAAAATTTATGGGCAAATTCCCAAGTGTCGCGGTTTTTCATCGACATATTTGTGCGGTAACCAAATATATAATTAATTTCTTTTGGCGCCGTCTTTAAAAATATTTTACCCATCACAATCATAATTGCGGGAAATAGTAGGCACATTATTAACATAAATATCCAAAAGCCCATATCATCACCCCTTAATTATCCAAGAAAAATCAATATAACCGTTATTCTCTTCCATAACCACATTTTTAAGCGTGGGAATATACGATATATTTGTGCTTTGGTATGCTACGGGAATTATACTATTATTTGCAAGAAGCTCTTGCTGTAATGCGTCGGGTGTGGCGACACTACTTACCGCGGCAAAATTTTTAGCATATTCATTAAACACACCGTTATTTACCGTTATTGGAAACAGTGCAAAATCAAGCGTGCTTTCACCGATTTCTTTTTGCATAACCGCAAGATTGGTTGACGGCTCAATATTTACAAAAGTGCTGAAATTTTGTTGCCAGTGGCCAACAATTGCAGTAGACAATTCCTTTATACCGTCGGTATCGTAATAATAAAGTGTTGTTTGGGGAAATTTTTTATCCTCCATTTCACCAATTTGCGCCGACATAACCGACTTTGCCTCATCAATATTATAACCCGTAACACCTATATTGTCGGCATTAATACCCAATATTTGAGGGTATATTGATTTTGCGGCGACAAAACCGTTTGGCAGAGCTGATGAATATATATCTGTAGAAAAGCCTAACGCAAAAGCACGGCGCACTTCTGAATTAAAGTCGCGGCTTACGGTCATAATCCAGCAAATATTTTGCACATCTGCGGTTTCAAGCTCGGCGTTATTGGCTGCATCAAGCTCGGAACACGGCATAAATGCCATATCGCAGTCGCCGTCGACAAGACGCGGCACCTGCGCTTCATCCTCAATGCAGCTTATAAACACAGCCGCATTCTGAACGTCAAAATCGCCGCTGTGATCCTCGTTTTTGTAAAGTCTTATACCAAAATCCTCTTTATTCCATTTGGTAAGTCGGTAACATCCGTTAGAAATAGTATTTTCAGCGTCAAGCCCGTATTTGCCTATGCTTTGCTCAAAAAATTCCTCGTTGCAGGGCATACAAACAGCGGTTGTTAGTGTTTCTAAAAAATCGTTATCTTCTCGGCAAAGTGTTATTGTGAGCGTTTTTTCATCAATAGCCTTAACCCCAAGACTTGAAACATCGGCTTTGCCGCTTGCAACCACTTCAGCGTTTACGATGCTGAACAAACGGCTGGCAAACGGCGCCTTAATTTTGGGGTCAACCGCGCGGCGAAGACCGTATTCAAAATCATAGGCAGTTACCTTATCACCGTTGCTCCAAATAGCGTCGTCTTTTAAAGTAAATGTATATGTTAAATTCTGATATGCACACTTTTCTGCAACACCACTTACTATACCACCTTCACTATCTTTTCGCATAAGACCTTCGTAAATATTGCGCACAATAAGCAGCTCGCTGTCACTTGACGCAGTTTGCGGGTCAAGGGTTTGCGGCTTTTCAAGCAACTCAAAATAAATAATTGCATCCATATATTTTTCACCGCAGCCGACAAGAACGCCTGTCACAAGCACAATACACAGCATTACGGATAGTATTTTCTTAAAAATCGACATTAAAATCACCTATATACATTATATAATGACAAGCTGTATTTTTCAACAATAAAAATGTAAAGAAAAAAACTTGACAGACGTGTGTAACTGTGCTATAATCACTATTGCTGTAAAGCAAAAAACTTTACAAGGGGTGCGTTATATGGCAAAAGATTTAAACATTAGTGCCCTTTTGGATTTTTACGGTCCTTTTTTAAGTGAAAAGCAACGCAATTTATTGCATCACTATTATAACGAGGATTTATCACTCAGCGAAATCGCCGAAAATGAGCAAATCACTCGTCAGGGTGTGCGCGACCTTATAAAACGCGGCGAGCTGCAGCTTAAAAAATACGAGGACGAATGTGGCTGGTGCCAAAAGGTTCTCTCACTCCAAGCAGTGATCGACAGCAACCAATCCGATACCCAAAAGCTTACAAATATAAAAGATATAGTTAATAAATTTTAAAAGGCAGGTGTACGCAATATGGCATTTTCAAGTCTAAGTGATAAGATAAACGGCGTTTTTAAAAAGCTTCGCAACAAAGGCCGTTTGACCGAAGCCGACGTTAAGGATGCCATGCGTGAAGTGCGTTTAGCGCTGCTTGAAGCCGATGTTAACTACAAGGTTGCAAAGCAATTCACCACAACCGTTACCGAAAAATGTATCGGCGCCAATGTTATGGAAAGTCTTACCGCGCCGCAAATGGTTGTAAAAATTGTTAACGAAGAGCTTACCGCTTTAATGGGTAGTGAGCAAGCGCGACTTAAAACCTCGTCTAAAATACCAACTGTAATAATGATGTGCGGTTTGCAAGGTTCTGGTAAAACAACCCACAGCGCCAAACTTGCAAGGCTTTTGCGTTCAAAAGGTCACAGACCTATGCTTGTCGCTTGTGACATCTATCGCCCCGCCGCTATAGAGCAGTTAAAGGTTGTGGGTGCTCAGGTTGATACCCCCGTTTTTGAAATGGGCATCGAAAAACCCGAAAAAATTGCAGTAGAGGCTATTAAGCACGCTCGCGATTACGGTCACGATTATGTTATTCTTGTTACTGCAGGTCGCCTTCACGTTGACGAGGAGCTAATGCAAGAGCTTAAACGCATTACCGAACGTGTTGAGGTTAACAATATTTTGCTTGTTATCGACTCAATGATAGGTCAAGATGCCGTAAATGTTGCAAAAGCATTTAACGATATACTCGAAATTGATGGCGTTGTGCTTACCAAGCTCGACGGTGACACCCGTGGCGGTGCCGCGCTATCGGTAAAGGCAGTTACAGGCAAGCCAATTATGTTTGCGGGTGTGGGCGAAAAGTTAGACCAGCTCGAAGAATTCCACCCCGAGCGAATGGCCAGCCGAATACTCGGTATGGGCGATATGCTTTCTCTTATTGAACGCGCCGAACAACAGCTTGACCAAAAGAAAGCGGAAGAGGCCGCGCAAAAGCTTGCCGAAAACCGCTTTGATATGAACGATTTGCTCGACCAGTTTCAGCAAATCAAAAAAATGGGTAGTTTAAAAAGCGTGCTTTCTATGCTGCCGGGTATGGAAAAGCAGCTTCGCGACGTTGATGTTGATGACCGACAGATGCTTCGCGTTGAGGCAATAATTCAGTCAATGACCGCAAAAGAGCGTCGTAAGCCCGAAATACTTAACGCTTCACGCCGTCGACGCATAGCCGCAGGCTGCGGGCAAACGGTTGAAGATGTTAACCGCCTTATCAAGCAATATGAACAAATGAAAAAAATGTTCAAGCAAATGAACGGCAAGGGTAAAAAGCGTATGATGCGCGGATTTAATCCAAACCAGTTTAATAATTTAGGTTTTTAAGAGTTTTCTCTTTTAAATAAATATAAACATTATTTTATGGAGGTGCAGTACAATGGCAGTAAAAATCAGACTTCGCAGAATCGGTGCTAAAAAGGCTCCTTTCTACC
>JAZUOS010000042.1:0-8889 GCA_045604765.1 Acutalibacteraceae bacterium
AAAGTTGTTACTGATACAATTTACTATTTTAATTACATAAGACCCGTTCGCAAACTAAAAAGAAAACCGCCAGTCCAATACAGGCTTGAACTGGCAGCTTAATTTATTCTTTTTTGTGTCTACTAACTATTGACTATTTCAAGTCATTTAACCTCAAGCCTTTTAATTATTTATTAGACAAATATTCATCAATTGCTTTTGCGGCTACTTTACCTGCGCCCATTGCAGATATTACCGTTGCGGCGCCCGTTACGGCGTCACCGCCTGCATAAACTGCATCACGAGAGGTAAGTCCGTCCTCGTTTACCACTATACCGCCCCAACGGTTAACCTCAAGTCCGTCGGTTGTGTTTTTTATAAGTGGGTTAGGGGAGGTGCCTATTGACATAATTACCGTGTCAACATCGATTGTAAATTCAGAGTCGGGTACGGGTACCGGTCGGCGTCTGCCTTTTTCGTCGGGTTCGCCCAGCTCCATTTTTATGCAGTTCATACCTGTTACAAAGCCGTTTTTTTCATCCCTTGGGTTATCGGGGTTGTTATAGCCCAAAATCTCGGTTGGGTTGCAAAGCAGCTTAAAGATAATGCCCTCTTCCTTTGCGTGCTCAACCTCTTCCTTACGGGCAGGTAATTCGTCCATAGA
Organism: Acutalibacteraceae bacterium; assembly: GCA_045604765.1. Lineage (GTDB taxonomy): Bacteria > Bacillota > Clostridia > Oscillospirales > Acutalibacteraceae > UBA737. The sequence goes on from JAZUOS010000042.1 coordinate 644, forward strand.
ACGACGGTAAACTATATACACCTGCTCGGCGCCCAAACGCAGCGCAGTACGCGCCGCATCCATAGCAACGTTGCCGCCACCAACAACTGCAACCTTGCCACCCTTCATAATAGGGGTATCGGGGTTTTGCAGATACGATTTCATAAGGTTGCTTCTGGTCAAGAATTCGTTTGCCGAGTAAACACCCTTAAGTGATTCACCCGGTATTCCCATAAAGTTTGGCAAACCTGCGCCAGAGCCTATAAATACCGCCTTGAAACCCATTTCGAAAAGCTCGTCTATTGTAAGGGTCTTACCAATTACAACGTTGGTTTCAATTTTTACGCCAAGTGATTTTAAGGTGTCAACCTCTTTTGCAACAATAGATTTTGGAAGTCTGAATTCGGGTATGCCGTAAACAAGCACACCGCCTGCAGTGTGTAATGCCTCGAATACTGTAACCTCATAACCTTTTTTTGCAAGGTCGCCCGCACAGGTTAGTCCCGATGGGCCCGAACCTACAACCGCCACTTTATAACCGTTAGATTGGGGTTTTACGGGTTGTTCTTTAGAGTTATTGTTATGCCAATCGGCAACAAAGCGTTCAAGTCTGCCAATGCCAATGGGTTCAAACTTAATACCTAATGTGCACTTGCTTTCGCACTGTGTTTCTTGCGGGCAAACTCGACCGCAAACAGCAGGTAGTGAGGATGACAGTGAAATAACGTTATATGCGCCTTCGAAATCACCGTCTTTTATGTGTGATATAAAGTTTGGTATATCTATATTTACGGGGCAACCGTTTACACAAGGCGCATTTTTGCAGTTAAGGCAACGCTGCGCTTCGGCAATAGCAATTTCCTGCGGGTAGCCTAAAGCTACCTCGTCAAAATTATGTGCGCGAACAGCGGGTTCTTGCGTTGGCATTTCGTGTTTTTTAGGATTAATAGCCATATTATCACCTTATGCCTTTCTAAATAGGTTACAGCTGTCTTCGTAAGCGTGACGTTCAAAGTCCGAGTACATACGACCGCGTGACATAGCCTCGTCAAAATCTACCTGATAACCGTCAAAATCGGGGCCGTCAACACAAGCAAACTTTGTAACACGCTTGCCGTCGATATTAAGTGTTAGGCGACAGCCGCCACACATACCTGTGCCGTCAATCATAATGGGGTTCATAGATACGGTAACGGGTGTGCCGTAAGGGCGAGCCGCCTCAACCACAAATTTCATCATAACAAGTGGGCCAATGGTGATTATCATATCAAACTGTTCGCCACTCGATAGCATTTCACTAAGTGGTACACAAACATTGCCGTGACGGCCGTAAGAACCGTCATCGGTCATAATATGTAAGCTATCAGAGCAAGATTTGAATTCGTCTTCAAGTATTACTAAATCTTTATTTCTAAAGCCGATTATACTTGTAACCTCACAGCCCTTTTGATGTAAAGCCTCGGCAATTGGCATAGCAATAGCGCAACCAACACCGCCGCCTACGATACAAACCTTTTTAAGCCCGTCAATATGGGTAGGCTCACCCAAAGGACCGACAAAGTCCTGTATATATTCACCTGTGTTTTTGTGATTAAGTTTATTAGTTGTGGCGCCTACGATTTGAAAAATAATTTTTACGGTGCCGTTTTGCTTATTAACACCCGCAACGGTAAGCGGAATACGCTCGCCCATATCGTCAACACGCAAAATGATAAACTGGCCCGGAAGCGCCTTATTAGCTACAAGCGGAGCCTCAATTTCCATTTGCGTAACGGTGGGGTTAAGCTCTTTTTTTGTTACGATTTTATACATCAAAAAACCTTCATTCTTAAAGATTTTAATATTATATTATAAATATTTAGTATTGTCAACCGCGCACAAAAATAAAACCCTGTAAAATACAGGGTTTTACCGTTTAATAAAGCTTTAAATCAAGCCACAAATTTTCGTAATGCATACGCACCGATTCGGGTATATCGTGGTAATACTCAACTTCGGGCATATCTTCCTGCTTAGGATAGAGGATTTCATTTTGATAATAACAGTAATCGGGGTTATTAACTACTGCGGTATGCGGTGAAGCGTAGCCGATATATTCGGCATTGGCAAGCGCAATATCAGGTTCTAAAAGGAAATTGATATAAGCAAGAGCCGCCTCATAATTCTTAACACATTTTGGCACGCATATAGAGTCGATAAATATATTGGTGCCTTCCTCTGGGTAGAAGAAACGTAAATCCTCGTTTACGTCAAGCATTACAAGATAGTCGCCTGCATAGTATGGACCTATTGCGGCTTCGCCCGTTTCAAGCTTGCCGTAGATTTCATCCATTACGTAAGACTGTAAAACGTCTTTGCCTTGCTTTAATTTTTCGCAAGCCTTGTCCCACTCTTTAAGATTGGTAGAATTTACACTATAGCCGAGCAACTTTTGCGCTGTCATAAAGCCGTCGCGTGGGTTGTTGAAGTTAAGCGACATATTGCGGTAGTCTTCACTCCATAAAGCGTTCCACGAATGCTCGGGCTCGCTTATTAAAGCGGAGTTATAAATAATACCAACCATACCAACGTTATAAGGTACGGTATATTCTTGCGTTTCGTCAAAGAAAAGGCCCTTATACTGCTCATCAATATACTTGTAGTTTGAAAGCTTACTTACATCTATTTTTGACAGCATATTTTCTGATTTAAGGCGAGCTATCATATAGTCGGACGGAATAATAATATCATAGCTGACGCCACCGTTTTTAAGCTGTGAATACATTGTTTCGTTGCTTTCAAAGGTGGTGTAGTTTACCTTTATTCCTGTAAGGCGTTCAAACTCACGGTTTACATCCATACAGCCATCGCTGCCGTCAGAGATATATTCGCCCCAGTTGTAAACATTAAGCTCGGTGCCTGCTAAATCGCGGGTGTAAGTGCCTTCTAAATTGAGGTCAAAATACTCATAACCGCAACCGCAAAGCGAAAGGCATAATACGACACAAAGAGTAAGCGCTAATATTTTTTTAAACATTAAAACCCCTCCTTGAATCAGATTTTGATTGAAGGGTGTTATATAATATAAGTAATACAAACACACAAAGGAATATAATGGTTGAAAGCGCGTAAACATCAGGCGCTACGGTTTTCTTTGTCATATTGTAAATCACAATAGGCAATGTCTGATAGTGACCGCAGGTAAAGTAGCTTATAACAAAGTCGTCAAGCGACAGGGTAAAAGCCATTATGGCGCCTGTAAAAATTGATGTGGAAATAGAAGGTAATATAACCTTAAAGAATGCGCTGACGGGTGTGCATCCGAGGTCGAGCGCTGCCTCGTGCAAGCTCATATCAGTAGCTCTTAGTCGCGGCATAACCGACAAGATAACGTAAGGCAGGTTAAAGGTGATATGCGCAGCAAGCACAGTGAAAAAGCCTAACGATTCTTTTAAGGCAAAGAGATTGCCAATAAACACGAACAGCAGCATAAGCGATATACCGGTTACTATATCGGCGTTCATCATAGGTATGTTTGTGACCGACATTACTGCGCTGCGGCTGATGCGCTTGCGAAGCGCCAATATACCAACCGATGCGGCAGTTCCCATTACGGTAGAAATAAGCGCTGAAAGCACGGCAATGATTAGTGTATGCTTGAGTGCTTCAAGCATAGCGGTATTGGTTGCAAGACCCTTATACCAATCAAGTGAAAAGCCTTCAAACACCCATACGCTTCCGCCCGAGTTGAATGAAAATAAAATCATAACCGCAACGGGCGCGTAAAGGAAAATGAGTATAAGCGCTACATAAATACGAGAAAGTGCTTTCATATAACAACCTCCTCATCGTCACCAAAGCGGTTCATTATAAGGGTGCTTATTAAAATGAGTACCATAAGAATAAGCGAGAGGGTAGATGCAATATTGTAATATTGAGGACCCGTGTTAAACAGATACTCAATAGCGTCACCAATAAGCAATGTTTTGTTGCCGCCCAACTTTTGCGAGATATAAAATGTGCTGACTGAGGGCACAAACACCATTGTAATGCCCGATATAACACCTGGGAGTGAAAGCGGCATTATAACACGGCGGATGCGAGACAAGCTGTTAGAGCCAAGGTCGCTTGCTGCTTCAAGCAATGAATTATCAATTTTAGACATTGCGGTGTAAATGGGCAATATCATATAGGGTATAAAGTCATACACCATACCCAAAATTACAGCTCCAGGTGTATTGATAAGCTGTAGCGGGCCAATGCCAAAGTAACCCAAAAACTTATTTATAAGACCTGTGTTTGCAAGAATGGTTATCCAAGAATATGTACGGATAAGAAAGTTCATCCACATAGGTAGCATAATAAGCATCATAATCATACGCTGACTGCTGATTTTTAACTTGGTCATATAATAAGCCATAGGGTAGGCAAGAAGCAACGTTATAATTGTGGCTATAACGGCGTAAAGAATTGAAAGACCGAAAGCCTTTTTGAATTTACCGATTTGAGCAAAGTTAGCTAAAGTAAACGCGCCAGAAGAATCGGTAAAGGCAAAATACACCATTATGATAAGCGGCACAATAATAAATATTGCCGCCCATACCATATAGGGCGCCGCCACCAGACGACTGCCGAAAGATTTTTTATTCATCGTCATCCTCCGGCTCAATGTCAGAAAGATGCTCCATCTCTTCACTATAGGTGCTGTAATCACCGTAAAGACCCGAATATTCTGACTTTTTCATAATGTGTATGGCATCGGGCTCTATGTATAGACCGACATTATCACCAACAAAGCATTCATCGGTGGTTTGAATCATCCATTTAAAGCCGCCAATATCTACAATTATTTCATAGTGAACGCCGAGAAAATCAACCGATGTAACGGTGCCCTTGAGCATTCCCTTATCGGCAGGTACAATATCAACATCCTCGGGACGTACAACCACATCAACATTTTCGTTTGTGGCAAAGCCTTTATCGAGGCAATCGAACACATGACCCGAAAATTCGGCTACAAAGTCTTTTCTCATAATGCCGTCAAGAATATTTGATTCGCCGATAAAATCGGCAACAAAAGCGTTTTCGGGCTCGTTATAAATATCTTGTGGGGTACCAATTTGCTGAATTTTACCCTTGTTCATAACAACCACACGGTCAGACATTGTAAGCGCTTCCTCTTGGTCGTGGGTAACGAATACAAAGGTGATACCAAGCTGACGCTGTATGCGACGAAGCTCTTTTTGCATATCCTTGCGAAGCTTTAAGTCAAGCGCTGCAAGTGGCTCGTCAAGAAGTAATACCTTTGGTTTATTTGCAATAGCGCGAGCAATGGCAACACGCTGTTGTTGACCGCCAGATAGGGTAGAGATGCTACGCTTTTCAAAGCCGTCAAGGTTTACAAGGTGAAGCATTTCGGTAACAATCTCTTTTATTTCGTTTTCCTTTAACTTTTTTACACGAAGACCAAAGGCTACATTTTCATACACATTAAGGTGCGGAAAAAGCGCATAACGCTGAAAAATGGTGTTAACCTGTCGTTTGTACGACGGCACACCATTTATTGTTTTGTCTTCAAAAACCACTTCGCCACTATCAGCGTCTAAAAAGCCTGCAATAATTCGCAGTGTGGTGGTTTTGCCACAGCCTGAGGGACCCAAGAGTGTGATAAATTCTTTATCACGAATTGCAAGGTTTAGCCCGTCAAGCACCTTTTCTTCGCCAAATGACACGAAAATGTTTTTAAGTTCAATTATATTTTGTTTGGTCATTTAACCACATCCCCCTTTGTCAAACACCCAAGTGTCGACAGTAGTAAAATTACGGTAAACCCGTATTACCCCTGCGCGATACCCCGATTGCTTGTTTGTGTGCCCTGACAAAGGGTTTTTCGTAGTCCTGCAAAATGCGAACTACGGCACACATTAGTACCAACCGTCTTTCTACACAGATGCGTTAAATTAATATTTTTATTTATATATTAACATTATAAAGATACGGCTAAATGCCCCAAAAGTCAAGTAAATTTTGCAAAAATTGTAGAATTTTTGGTAGAAATTTTGCGGTAAATTTTGTAAAACTTTAATTTGCTTTTGTTTTCTTTAAAATGCTCGCAAATACTAACGTTTTTTGTGTTGAAAATATATAATAAAACTATAAGGCTCTGCTTTAAACAAAAGCAGAGCCGTGATAATTTCGTTAACTGTTAAATATGATTATGCCGCCTTTATCATTTAGGGTCGCTGGGGCTTTGGTATACCCTTACATAGTCAACTACCATATTGGTATGTTCACCGGCACCTATAGGCAGTGTACCGGCATTGGTGTTAAAGTGGGAGCTTATGAGTAGATATCCCGGCTGATCGCAGATATCTACTTCATTGGTTTTTCCGGTTACTACATTGTCTATTAAAAATACGTATTCTGTAGGACTCCAACGGAATGCAAAGGTATGATAATTCCCGTCAAAAATATCATCGCGTCCCGAATTGTTAAAATGATGCGATTTTGTGTGGGTATAACCATCCCAGTGTATTGTGTGGGAAGGATCTTTTCTGTGGTAGAAGGTTTCTATAATATCAATCTCGCAACCGTTTTTGGCGGTGCCGTCATCAGCAGCATCTTTGTCACCCATATCGCCACACATAAGCCAGAACGCACCCATAAGACCCTCTGCCTTGTGTGGTATCATACGAATCTCAAAATATCCGTACGTGGTTTCAAACTTACCTTGAGTGGTCATAGCTCCTGAAATTTTAGTTTCACCTGTAACAGTGTCAGGTTTTTCAAGTACCGACATTCTGTTTATAAGATTGCCGTTGCCGTCAAGAATCATATTGTCTTTTGAGTACGAGTAGCGCCAGTCACGCATTTCATCCCAAACATTCCATTTGTTAAGGTCGATTGTAGTTCCTTCAAAATCATCCTCAAAAACCAAATTCCAGGTGTCTTCAAACTTAATGGTAAAATCAAGCTTTTCGTCCATGCCCGAATGATATGCAGTAAGCTTAACTGATTTGTGTTTTTTTAGATAACTGTATGGCACAGTAATTGTTTTTTGATCAATTTTTATGTTTTTGTCATCGCATAAAATTTCAGAGGTTGAATCACATATATTTGTGCCGGTATCGGTTATAATTTCAGTTATGGCATAAATTGCATCACTGTTAGGTAAATTTTTCACACAGTAGTAATTAACCTTTTCGATACTGTTAAAACCGTAAAGCATTGCAAGAACATCTTTGGCGTTGTCGTCGGTTTGGGAAGAGGTAGGCTTACTACTTGAATCCGAAGCAGTAGATGATGTATCGCTTTGTAAGGATGTATCGGTTTGAGAAGATGTGACGGTGTTATCAGGTTCAATAAATTCCACATCCTGATAAACCTCTTGGATTGATGATGTATCAGAAGAATTTGAAGATAACAAACTAGGATTTTTTCTGCAAGCGGTGGCACAAAGCAGCATAGCCATACAAAGCATTAAACAAAGAATTTTATTAAAATTCATAACCTTTATTCTCCTTTGCGGTTAATTTTTTAATTATTCCTATAATCATTACAATTGCAAGGCAGGTAAATATTATTACTCCGATTGCTATAAAAATAAGCGGGGTGTTGTCTGTATTTTCTTCGATTTCTATTTGCCTTAGAGAAAAACTTTTAAAAACCGAATTGATTTCATCTGATGTGCCTTCACCCTCGTTATAACAAGACAAATAAAACGTTTTGCTGTCGCAAATGGTTATGTATTGCGTAACAGTGTACGCGCCGCCGCTGTCTTGCAGGGTGTCTTTTACGACGATATACTTTCTGTTGTTGCTTGTAACAAGCTCGCAGCTGCTTTCGCCGTCTTCACTCACAGCGCTCATAAATTCACTTAGCGCAGCTTGGTCAAGATATGAAATATCACTTACGGCAGAAGAAAAGTTATCGGTAAAAGCCGATAGTCTTATTTGAGTTTTAGCGTCATCGGATACCGCAAGATAAACAAGACCGTTTTTGTTAAAATATGCGCTTAAGTCGTCGGCGCTCATATTAAGCTTTTGAGATATTTCGGTTAAATCATCGCCGTGCTGCGCCGTGGTGAAATTGTCACTCGGCGATATGCTGTATTCATAGGTCGCGGCGCTTACATTAATGCTAAGGAGCGCCACTAATATGACGATTACGGCTAAAATTCGGTATTTCAAAAAATCACCTAAATTAAATTATTTTGACGCTTTGCAGCGGTAAGGGTGTTTTGCATTAAGGTAGCTATGGTCATAGGACCAACTCCACCTGGGACGAAG
>JAZUOS010000043.1:0-45712 GCA_045604765.1 Acutalibacteraceae bacterium
AACTAGCGCAACCATTACATTTGACGCTGACAAGGCAAACCGTATCGAACACACTTCTTCTAAACAGGTATGGGCACAAAACGGTATCACCGTTACAAACGACAAGGCTTCTTCAACCAGCCCTGTAGGTGACTATGCTAATCCCGGTCGTTTCTACAAATCTTCTAAGACAACTATCGAATACCCAGGTATGACAAAGATTGAAATTAACCACGTAGGTATAGAATCAAAATATGTTGCTTGGGACACTTCTTTCACAGACGCCAACGCTACTGCTGAAGTTGCAGACGGCATTACAACAATTACATTTGCTACACCTGTAGACTCATTTGTATTTACAATGGCAGCTCAGTGCCGTGCTAATTCAATCACCGTTTACGCAACAACAACCGAAGGTGGCGATGTTAATCCTCCCGAAGGTGGCGATGAAGGTGAAGACGAAGGTGACGATACACCTGTAGTTACCGATCCCGCAGCAGACAGTGAACTCTCAATCGTTGATGCTGCTGCTCTTGGTGCATCTAAAGCACACGATACATATACCGCTGGCAAATACTATATAGAGGGCAAAATTGCTGCTTTCCAGAGCAACGCCAATGCTACAAAATATGGTAACTTCTATCTCGAAGATGACGCTGGCAACCAGATCCTCATCTATGGTTTATACAGTGCAGATGGTACCGTTCGTTACGATGCTATGGAAACTAAGCCTGTTGCAGGCGATACTGTAAAACTTTATGGTATACTCGGTCAGTACAACGGTACTGCTCAGATGAAGAGTGCTTGGCTTATTGAGCACACCCCTGCTACAACACCTGATGAAGGCGGCGACGAAGGTGGCGACGAGGATGACGATACTCCTGACACACCTGTTGAACTTCCAACTCCTGACGAAACAAACACCCTTACAATTACAGAAGCTACCGAACTCGGTGCTGCACAGGAAACCGGTGCTTACACAGCCGATAAATACTATGTAACAGGTCAGGTTGTTTCTGTTTCTAATACACAATACGGCAATATCTACATTGCTGACGAAGACGGCAACGAAATCCTTGTTTACGGTACATACAGCGCTGACGGTGAGCTCCGTTACGACGCTATGGAAACAAAACCTGATGAAGGCGACACAGTTACTGTATATGGTATTGTTGGTAACTACAACGGTACCCCACAGCTTAAGAATGCATGGATTATTGAATTCACCGCAGGTGAGCTTGACGTTGAAACACCAACTGAACCCGAGGCTGACAGCGTTCTTTCAATCACAGAAGCTCTTGAGCTTGGTTTAACCAAGAGACATAATGAATATACTGCCGACAAGTATTATATAACAGGTAAAGTAGTTGAATACTCCACCAACTATGAAACATATGGAAATATGTTCATTGAAGATGCAGAAGGCAACAGAATCCTTGTTTATGGTATGTATAGCGAAGATGGCGAAATCCGTTATGATGAGCTTGAAGATAAGCCCGAAATTGGCGAAACAATCACTGTTTACGGCGTTATCGGTCAGTACAACGGTACTCCTCAAATGAAGAACGGTTGGCTTAAGGCTGCTCCTGCAACTGATGACGGCGAAAATGATACAACCGGTGGCACAACCGATGACAACACCACAGGCGGCACAACCGATGACACAACAACCGATACCAACACAGGTTCAGGTACAACAACTGACACAACAAGCCCTGTAACAGGCGATACTGTTGGTTCATGCGTAGCAATGGCTATTGCAGCTGCTGCTGTTGTTCTCTACACAAGCAAAAGACGCTAATTAAAGCACACAAAAAAAAGAGTCCTTCGGGACTCTTTTTTGTTATTAAATCCGCAAAAGGCAGAATAAATCACAGTGCTTGTGATGAAATCTGCTGCCACAGATTAATGAGTTTTGCTTTGCAAAATAAGTTTATATCCGTTCGCAGTACGCGAACACCTTAACCCATCGCAAGATGGATTTCATCAAAACTATGTTTTGATTTCATTTGACAAAACTAACGACCACAAAAAAGGCTTCTCCTTGAGGAGAAGCCTAATCCACCAACTTATTAAACACATCCATATCGGTTATGTTAAGGCTTAGTGGCATAATTGATATATAACCCGATATTGTAGCGTCAGTATCAAGGGTAAGATCGTCGCTCGGCACGTAAACGCACTTACCGTCGGCGCGGTACATATCCCCTTCTACGTTTACAAATCCGTCAGAGTAATACATACCGCCCTGACGGGTTATTTTTATACCCTTTGGATTAGCGGGAATATTTATGTTATAAGCATTGTGAATATCAAGTAACTTATTTTCATTTATATAATCAAAAACCATATCTAAATGCGCGGTTGCGTTTTGATAATTCTCGGGGGTGGTTGAAAGAGCTATAGCAGAAATGCCCTGCAACACAGCCTCGCGTACGGCGGACACCGTACCCGAATATAGTATGTCGCTACCCATATTAAGTCCGCGATTTACACCCGATATAACAAGGTCAAACCGCTCCTCAAGACCAAGTATTACATAGCGCATACAATCAGCAGGGGTTGAGTCAACAACGTAGGTTACCACATCTTCATCCAAAAGCTGTTTTTTAACACAAAACGGTTTATGCAGTTCTATTCCATGGCTTTTAGCGCTTTGCTCAACTGCAGGTACCGCCACTGTAACCTCACCTAACTTTTTGCAATAACGCACAAGCGGTAACAGCTGCTCTGCAGATATGCTATCGTCATTTGTAATTAAAATTCTCATAGCCAACCCTCATGTGTTTCCTTGTATTCTTTTACGTGAGCGTCAGCGTCGCGAAGTAATTGCTCAGCTTCGCTCCAGCTATATACAGTAGCGCCACTTGCCATAGCGTGACCACCGCCGTTATATTTTTCAGCAATAGGATTTATTGCCACAAAGCGAGAACGCAAGCGCACGCGAATAGAGCCCTCGGCATCGTTATTCTCAATAAATACCATCCACGCAATAGCACCGCGAATAGAGTCAAGCGTGCCGACACAGGCGCTCGCCTGTTCAATGGTAAGACCAAATTCATCCTGCATAGCCTTGTCTACGTAGATATACGCCACGCCATTTTCGGTAATCTGCATACGGCGGTAAATCTCTGCCTTGAATTTAAGATAGCCAAACGCTTCAAGATAAAGGTGTGCGTATAGCTTTTCGGTATCTACTCCGCAATCAAGCATTATAGCCGCACAGCGTAACGTTTCACCGTTTACACCCTCGTATTTAAAGCGGCCTGAATCGGTCACCATACCCGTATAAATATAGGTTGCGGCCTCTTTGTCAATTTTAAGCTCATCGCGAAATGTTGCATAAAAATCGGCTATCATTTCACAAGCGGAGGAGCGATTCTCTTCAACCCACATAATATTGCCGTAATTTTCAAGCGGAATATGGTGGTCTATTTTTATAAGTTCTTTGCATAGTGTGTATTTCTTGTTAGATATACGCTTTTCGCTTGCGGTATCTATAACAATACCCAAAGCGTCGGTGTATTCTTGGTCCTCAACAGGCTCGTCCTCTGGGCCTAAAAATTCAAGGTATTCGGCCTTATCATCATCTATAAGATAGATTTGCTTTTCAGGGAATGTAAGCTGTAATATACGCTTTAAGCCCTTTGTAGCACCAACGCAGTCACCATCATTACGAATATGACGAAATAAAAAGATTTTGTCATATTCTTTTATTTTTTGGAGTATTTGATTTTTTACTTTACTATTCATTCGCTTCTCCTTGAAGTGTGTCTAAATCGTCAAGCATCGCCATAGCTGTGTCTCGGTCGGGCACACAAGCGCCACTTGCCTTTTGGTGACCGCCGCCACCGTATTTTACGGCAATGGGGTTAATGTTAAAGCGGCTTGAACGCAGCTCACACAGCACACCCTCATCACTTTCGGTAAAGTTTACCCAAATATCAACGCCCTTAATGTCTGCCATAGTAGCAACCATACCGCGAGATATCGAAAATTCGCTACTGCCTAGCTCTTTCATTTCTTCGCGTGTAGTGTAGATATAGGCTACGTTATTCTTGGTAAACTTAATTTTTAAAGTAAATTTTGCTTTAAGCAGCTTACTGTCAAAATTATCGGAATAAAGATTACGGTAAAGCTCATTTGTGTCAAAGCCTGTATCAATAAGTTCGGATGCAAGTTTAAAGGTGCGAGATGTGGTGCTGTCATAGCGGAAACGGCCTGAATCGGTAAGCATACCCGTATAAAGAGCCTTGCCGGCTGTAGCGTTTATCTTGAGTCCGCTTTCTACCGCAAAGGCTGTGACCATACCGCAGCAGCTTTCAAAGCTTGATTCCACCACCTCTACGTCGGTAAAGGTTTCGCAGTATATATGGTGATCAATTCTTACGGTTTTTGCTGCCTTAGTATATCTGTCATCACTTGCGAGATGAGGAGATGCAAAATCGAGCAAAATTGCCAACGCACCGTCGTAAACGCTGTCATCTATTTCGTCCATTGTAAAGTCTGGCAAAAAGTTAAAGAACTTTGTTTCATCGCCAACCATATAGACAATTTTGTTTGGAAAATTCTCTATAATTATATGTTTCATACCAATCTGACTGCCCATAGCGTCACCGTCGGGACGGCTATGGCGGTGTATGATGATGGTATCGTAATTTTTTATACAGTCAAGTACTGCTTCAAACATAAATTATTCCTTATCCTCTTTAATTAAAATACGAATAGCCTCAATCGCGGTTTTTATTGCGCAAGAGGTGTCTTCTGTACGGTCTTTTGGCATAGCCGACTGTGAAACCTCTTGATTCCACACACAGTGGAACACCGCGCCCGAACGGAGTTTTCGCGCAGCGCTAACTATAAACAGTGTTGCGCCCTCCATTTCGCTTGCCAAGCAACCGCCACGCTTCCAAGCGTCCCATTTAGCGAGCAACTCGGGGGCAGTAGGCATACTTTCGGGTGAATGTTGACCGTAAAAACTGTCTTTAGCTTGAACAACGCCCACATGATTTGGGTAGTCAAGCTTTTGCGCCGCATTATACAAGGCCTGAGTTACCTTAAAATCTGCCACCGCGGGAAATTCTATTGGCATATACTCACGGCTTGTGCCATCTTGACGGATAGCGCCCGTTGCAATAATAACATCACCGGGGGCAACCTCGGACTGCATACCGCCGCAGGTACCCACGCGGATAAAGGTGTCTACGCCGATTTTTGCAAGCTCTTCAACACAAATTGCGCAAGACGGACCGCCAATACCCGTAGACACTACAAGCACCTTCTCACCGTCAAGATAACCTAAATATGAGTTGTATTCACGGTTGTTGCCTACCTGTTTAGCATCATCTAAAAAGGCGGCAATTTTTTCTACTCTGCCGGGGTCACCCGGAATAATAGCGTACTTTGCGCTATGTTCCTCTGAAAGTCCAATATGATACTGTTTCATATAATCACCTAAATTTTCACATTCTCTTTAGAAAAGCCGTGGGGCAATAACTCAGACAGTTTAAAGACACTAAAATCATCCACACTGCGAGCTACAATTACCTCGAAATTGCTGTCACAAAACTCTGCCATTACCTGACGGCACACTCCGCACGGCATAAACAAATCGGTAACATTACCCTCTTTACCGCCAACTATTGCGATTTTTGCAAACTCGCGTTCGCCCTCGCTTATCGCCTTAAAAAAAGCAGTTCTTTCGGCGCAGTTTGTTGGGCTGTATGACGCGCTCTCGACATTGCAGCCCGAATAAACCTTTCCCGATTTTGAGAACAATGCCGCGCCCACTTTATAATTTGAATACGGCGCGTATGCCTTTTGCATAGCATCAAATGCCAGTTTAACTAATTCTTTATTGTTCATTTTATAATCTCCGATATCATACTTTCACCCGCAATTTCTGCCTTAACACCAAGATAATCGCAAACGGTTTTACCAATATTGCAAAAACCTGCTTTGGTGCCGAGGTTTACAGGGCGTATATTTTTGCCGTAAACCAAAAGCGGAACATACTCACGCGAATGATCGGTGCTGACTGTATATGCAGGGTCACAACCGTGGTCAGCTGTTATTATAAGCAGGTCATCAGCTTTTAGCAGCGGTAAGAATTCATCAAGCCACCTGTCAAATTCACTTATCGCCGCGGCATAGCCATCGACGTCGTTGCGATGACCGTAAAGCATATCAAAATCAACAAGATTTGTAAAACAAATGCCCTCAAAATCACGCTTAGCATACTCTAAAGTCTTTGTCATACCATCACGATTGCCCGTGGTATAAACATATTCGCTAATACCCGCTCCCGCAAAAATATCGTAAATTTTGCCAACAGATATTGTATCAAGACCGCCGCTCTTAATGCAGTCAAGCATAGTTTTAGCGGGTGGTGTAAGTGAAAAATCATGACGGTTTGAGGTGCGTTTAAATTCACCGTCAACCGTAGTAAACGGTCGGGCAATAACACGACCCACGCCGTGCTCGCCCGTAAGTATTTCACGCGCTATGCGGCAATAACTATATAGTTCCTCAAGAGGTACAATGTCCTCATGCGCCGCAACTTGAAAAACGCTGTCAGCCGAGGTATAAACTATAAGCGCGCCCGTTTTAATATGATCATCACCATAGTCTTTTATAACCTCAGTACCCGAATAGGGTTTGTTGCATATAACTGCCCTGCCCGTGCGACGAGAAAATTCATCTAATACTTCAGTGGGGAAACCTTCCAGATAGGTAGGAAGCGGTTTGTTTGATACCACGCCAGCAATCTCCCAATGACCTATAGTGGTGTCTTTTCCTCTTGATAATTCGGCAAGTCTGCAAACAGCAGCTGTAGGTTTATTAGTTTTTTCACCACAAGTAACACCGTCAATATTAAAAAGGCCTAAGCTTTTAAGATTGTTGGCTTTAAATTTGTCAGATTTTGAAATAGACGCAAGCGTGTTGACACCAATATCGCCATAGTCGGCGCTGTCGGGCATAGCACCTATACCAAAGCTGTCAAGAACGATTAAAAATACTCTTTTCATATCAGTCCTTTGGCTCTATTACAGGCAGCTTTTCGTACTCTACTGCGCAGTCAAGAGCCAACTCCATCATTTGTGTAAATGTCTTTTCGCGGTCATCTGCCGGAAGGGCTGTAAATGGCGGATAGAGTATATCTGAAATGGTGCATATAGCCATTGCGCGCATACCATAACGCATAGCGGTGGCATAAAGCGCTGCCGCCTCCATTTCAACCGCAAGGCAGCCTACCTTACCCCAGTTTGATGATGGATATGAATCATCATAGAATGTATCTGAAGAATAAAGGTTGCCAATATGGGCATTAAGATTTTTTTCTTTTGCAATCTTATTAGCAATATCGAGCATCTGGAAATTGCATATTGGGGCAATGGTACCGTTCATTCCGTATTGTGAAAGGAAGTTGGAATTTGTGCAAGCACCCATGCCCATAACTATATCGCGAACCTTAACATTTTCATTAATTGCGCCAGCGGAGCCTACACGTATAATGTTTTGTACACCAAAGAATTTATAAAGCTCGTATGAATAAATACCAATTGATGGCATACCCATACCGCTTGCCATAACCGAAACCTTAACGCCTTTATAATAACCTGTATAACCGTTTACACCGCGAACGCCGTTTACAAGAACAGCATCCTCTAAAAAGTTGTCGGCAATATATTTAGCGCGAAGCGGGTCACCCGGCATAAGCACGGTTTTGCCAAAGCCTATATCATTTTTTAAATCAATATGAGGAGTCTTGTTTGTCATGTTGTTCACCCTTCTCTAAAGCCTTTACTATTTTTACAATTCTGCTGGTGCCTAAGCGAGTTGCGCCGATATTGATAAAATCTTCAGCGTCTTCAAGCGACGATATGCCGCCTGCCGCCTTAATTTGCAAGTGACCCTCTACATTGTCGGCAAAAATTTGCACATCGTGACGTGTAGCGCCTGCAGTAGAAAAACCAGTTGAGGTCTTTATAAAGTCGGCACCGGAAGCAGACACAATTTCGCACATTTTGATTTTTTCTTCATCGGTAAGCAAGCAGGTTTCAATAATAACCTTTAATAACTTGCCATTACAAGAAGCTTTAATTGCTTTTATTTCTTCGAGTAAAAGGTCGTATTTTTTATCCTTTAACCAACCAATATTGATAACCATATCAATTTCGTCGGCGCCGTTTTTTACAGCATCCTCGGTTTCAAAGCATTTGGTGGCAGTCGTTGAATAACCGTTTGGAAAACCGATAACGGTGCAAATTGCGACACGGTCACCAACATATTCTTTGGCTTGCTTAACAAAGCTTGCAGGTATGCAACAAGACGCACAAGAATACTTGATGCCATCATCAAGAATAGCCTTAATTTCATCCCAAGTAGCGCCCTGCGCTAAAAGGGTGTGGTCTACGTATGATAGTATTTTTTTAATATCCATAAAGCACCTCGCAAATTTATTTTTACATTTTATTATACATTTTTTTTAGAATTCCGTCAACTGTTAATACCACGGCAATTCCACCACAGTTTTGGTGTGATTTGCCGCATTTATAAGCTTGTCAAAAATATCATTGGTTTTAATCTTCATACTTGTAGTATTCACACACGGATGACAACCGATGTATTCATCGCCTAAGATATCTTTATCAACAAGCAGTCTAACAGCATTATCCTTGTCGTTTATAAGACCTAAAACGCTGACAGAACCCGGTGTTATATCAAGATATTCAATCATTGCCTCGCTGTCTGCAAACGAAAGACGCGCCGAATTTATTTGTGCGGTTAAATCTTTAGTTTTGAACAGCTTATTAGCAGGCATCATCAAAAGATAAAATGCAGTCTTTTGGCGGTTGCACAAAAATAAATTTTTACAAATTACGCAACCTAAAGCATCGTCGACAGCTTCACATGCTTCCATCGTGTCAGCCGGCATATCACGATGGTCAACGTGATAATATTCAATTTCTAAACCGTCTAAAAAATCGTAACAGCGAATTTCTTTTGGCAGTCTACCATCAAGATTTTGCGGTCTACCCTTTTTTAACATTAATTCCATAATAACACCTTTTTTAAAACGATATGTGCTTTCCTAAACAGAATGAATAAATAATTTTTTCTTTAATAGGCTTTTCAAAAATCTTTTCTGCCGCAGTAGCATATATGTCTAACTGCTCACCGTAGGTTGACACAAGCTGATGCATATCGTCTACCCTATCGGTCTTAAAATCAAGCACAACAATGCCGTCGGGCTCTTCAAAGCAAAGGTCAACTGCACCCTGAACTATAATATTTGCATCAGCAACATTAAGCTCAAGTGTAGGATCTATGCGTCGAGCCGCTATTTCGCTGAGAAAACGCATCTCGCGGTGAACGCCAAGCGATGATATAATGCGGCTATAAATATTGCTCTTAAAAAAGCCCTCAATTGCCGTCATATCGGCAGATGCTGCCTCTTGCTCGGTGATAAACTTCCACTCAAGCAGTCGCTCAATTTCAGCCGTCACATCAACATTTTCGCTAAAGTTTATAAACTGCATAATGTGATGCATTGCAGTGCCTCTTGCCGCGCCCGACAGCTTTTCACCCAGCATAAATGTGGGCTTTTCACTAAACGCAAAGCGGTCATCCTCAGCAGAATGCACAAGCCTTGATACCGACGCCTTTGCCTGCAAATATCGAAGTTGCTCATAAGGGTATACGTAGTCTGCATTTTGCTTAATTTTTTGCACAAACGCGTCATTACACACGGGGGTGTTATTAAAACCTTCTTGTGCAATAGCATCATTTTGCGAAGCGCTCGAAACAATTTTGATATCTAAATCAAAATCTACATTTACTTTGTCTTGGTCAATTTCGGCGTTAGGTGAGGCATCGGAATATTTTATAAGCTTTTCGCCTTGTGGATGAAGCAACGCCGCAGCTAAAACCCAATCACCCATATTTCGACTGCCCTCTAATATCTCTCGGCTTACGGCAGGAGCGTTATCTGACAATAACCCCGCTATTTTTTGAAGTTTATTCTCTAAATTTTTTGCAGAGCACACAAGGCAAAGTCGGTCTATTGCACGGGTCATTGCAACATATATAAGGCGTAGCTTTTCTTCTACGGTTTTAGAGTGCGCGGCATCTGCTAAAATTGCATGACCTAACATTTCAATATCACAGCCGCACTGCTCGTCATAATACTTAAAGGCAATACCGCCTTTTTCGGAAAACAGTACTCGGCTTATAGAATCGGCATTATTGATTTGTGATGACAAATTAGCCACAATGCACACAGGAAACTGTAAGCCCTTTGAATTGTGCATTGACATAATTTTTACAGCCTCTTCACCGCCCGATACGGTTGTTTTAAAGCTTGTTTCGGGCAGAGATTTCATATAGCGTATAAATCCGTAAATTCCGCCACCTGTGCTTGCAACATAACCCTTAGCGTATCTTATAAGTGAAAAAAGATTTTCGCGTCTTGCCTTACCGCCCGAAAGCGCCGACATTATGTTGAGTATATCTGCGCTGTGAATCAATTTTGAGATAAGTCCATCAACCGATAAAACCGCCGCATCACGACGCAGAAGCGATAATTTTTCTATAAAATCGGCAGTTTTTTTATCACCCGTTTTGCTATATGCCACCACAGCCGAATAAAGCGGACCGCGTTTTTGATTAGCCCTGATTTTTGCCATTTCATCAGCGCCGAAGGCAAATACGGGTGACATCATCGTAGCGAGCAGTTCAACATCGCATTTGGGGTTATCAATAACCTGCAAAAGTGACATAACAGTTGATATTTCAAAACTCTCTAAGAAAGAATCTCCGCCAAGCGCTACGGGTATGCCATAGCTACCAAGCGCCTCGGCAATAACCTGCGCCTTGTCCTTTACCTTGTCAAGCAAAATGGCAAAATCGCTGTAGTGGGCAGCGCGCAGACTGTTGCCGTCACTTATAACTGCGCCCTCATTCATTACCGAAATGATATACTCGGCTATTCTTTTAGCCTCGCACTCAAGCAAGGTTTCGGCCGATTCATCATCAAATTTATCTATAACCAAAAGCTCTGCGGTTTTAGCATCACTCGGCGGAAAATCGCCACCAGCGTTAAGCCGCTCTTCTTCATTATAAATAATATTACCGCACTGCCCTGCCATAAAGCAGTGAAAGAAAAAGTTTACAGCATCACATACACCGCGACGACTGCGGAAATTATCAGACAAAATTATTTTTTTAGAATCACTTTCAGTCGCCTTATCAATCAAAATATAATCGTTCTTTTTTCTTAAAAAGTTTTCGGGGTTTGAGCCTCTGAAGCCGTAAATGCTCTGCTTTACGTCACCCACAACAAAGAGCTTTTCTTCTCGGTTTGAAAGCACATAAAAAAGCATATTTTGTAAGTCGTTAACATCCTGAAACTCGTCAACTAAAACCTCGTCATAGCTCTCACAAAGAAATTTCGCTTCGTCGCGAATTATAACCTCGCCGTCTTTATATTCGCAAAGCAAATTTAAGGCCAACTGCTCCATATTGTAGAAAGTAAAGGCTTTTTCCTCACAAAATGCATCAAATAGGCGCTCGCCATATTTTGTAATAATTTCTATAAGCAGCTTTACGGCGGCATAGGATTTGTTAATATCCTCTTGCACCAAGTTACTCGATGCATAAAACATTGACGATAATTCCTTTAAAATTTCGCCAAGCTGCTTTTTGTTGTCCTTGAATATGTTGGCATAAAAATCATCTTTATTGCCTGCGGGTACAGATTTTAGCGAGATACCGTTCAAAAGGGTGTAAAAACTATTCCACTCTTTTAAGTCGCATACGTTTTTAAGTTCAACAAAAATTTGTGAAACCTCTTCGGCATAGGCTTTGTATTTATCTTCATTTTTTTCGACATTATATGCGCTGTCCTGCATTTTAGTAATGCAGTTTTGAGCAATTTCAAGTTGCTTTTTGGCAGACTCAAATGCCATATCGTGCCAGCTGTTACCACTGCCAAAAGGTGTTTCATAAGGCAGCAAAAGGCTGTTTATAAAATTCTCGGGAAAAGGTAGTTGCTGACTGTAAAGATAAATGCGGTTTACAAGCTCGGTAAGATTTTTTTCATCATACTCACAGTTTGTAAGCTCTAAAAGATGCTCAAAGTCCTCTGACGGATTTTCAAGGTATTCTGCAATTAACTTTGACATCACTGCATTTGCGGTGTTGCCCTGCCCCGAGCCGTCGCTTATTTTAAAGTCAGGCTCTATGCCGCATTTTTCAAAATTTTCGCGAACAAGTTTAATGCAAAACGAGTCAATGGTGCAAATGTCGGCATTGTTAAGTAAATATTTTTGCCTTTGCAGTGACACATCATCGGGATTTTTTTGTATTTCTTCGTAAAGGCGCTTTTCGATTCGGCTGCGCATTTCAGCCGCAGCAGCATTTGTAAAGGTGACAATAAGCAATCGGTCGGCGCTGATGCCTGAATTTTTATCGGTAAGCATACCAATAACACGTTCTACAAGCACAGCCGTTTTACCCGAGCCTGCCGCAGCAGACACAAGCACATTACCCTTGGTCGTAATTGCCAATTGCTGTTGTGGGGTTGGGTTAAATGCCATCAGCTTTCACCTGCCTTTTAATTTCTTCTAAAACCTGTGAATTTGTAAGCTTTGGTACGGTTTTGTTGGTTTTGTTATCCACACGGCAAATGCTTTGATATTCGCAATACTTGCACGCGCCGCTGTCAAGTCCGTCAATGGGGTCAGCGGCAATATCACCGCTATAAATTGCCTTGCCAGTGCGTTCGAGCTTGCTTTCGATAAACTCAAATATTTCGTTAAAATCATCCTCAGAAATAAAACTGTCAGAGGGTGACTTCTCTGAAAACTTGGGTATAAA
This sequence comes from Acutalibacteraceae bacterium, assembly GCA_045604765.1. Lineage (GTDB taxonomy): Bacteria > Bacillota > Clostridia > Oscillospirales > Acutalibacteraceae > UBA737. Next base: position 12,859 of record JAZUOS010000043.1, read on the forward strand.
TTCGCCCTTGTTTTCTTTGTCCATCGCGGTGACTAATTCCTCATTTGCGGCAATAAGACCATTCATACGTCGAGCCGACTTGCTACCCGATTTATCACGGCTTGCGGGCATATAAAATATACCTGCCGCTTTGCCGCCAAACTTTTCGCTCTTTGATACGGCATATAAATATATCAGCATTTGCATATTTTGACCAAAAAGAATATCGGGCAGTTTAAAATCGCGATGCCCCGTTTTATAGTCAACAATTCTTATATAACCGTTCCACTCGTCAAGTCGGTCTACCACGCCTATAAGCTCAAGGGTACCGCTATTTTCAATAGGTATTTTAATTTCAGGCATATCACCGTCAAAGCCGATTTTAAGCTCACACTTAACGGGGGTAAAATCGCTTTGAGCAAATTCTGCCGCCAAGCGCGCAACCACAAAATAAAGCGAACGCTTAATAGTAGACACCAAATATTTTAGATATGGCGTTTCAATATCGTTGTAGCCCGCAATCATATTAAGATATTCGGCGGTGTATTTATCTACTAAATCGCAAATTTGTGTTTGATTTAAATTGCCCAAAGCTTTGCCGTAATCCTCTACCACGCGCTGCAAAACATAGTGAACTATTGTGCCGCGTTGCATAGCGTTAAATTCGGCAGGCTGTAGGCGTTCGGCGCGCAGCCCGTAACGGCAAAAATACATAAAACGGCAGCGGTTAAAGGTGTCAAATTTTGAGGGTGACATTACAATTCTATCACCAAAAAGCTGCTTTGCGGTGTCCTCACTGATAAAGTGATCGGTACGCTCTAAGCAGTCGAGCACATTTTTAAAGCGGTCAGCGGTATCGGTGTTTTTTAGTGCTTCGGTCAGAGTTACGCTATCGCTGTTATTGCCCAAAATATTACCGCAAGCCCAAGAAAACGCATCCTCGTATGTTTCGGGCAAGTGATTTTCTTCTAAAAACGACGGCTCGTTAAAACGCGGGCACTTAAACCGTTTTTGAATATCAGAAACAAATGTTGATGGTTCGCTCTCATTACCGTCAAAATTGGCAGCATAGCTTATAAACACACCGTTTGAAGCGCAGCACACATTGCTGTAAAGCAGATGCTCTTCATCCACACTCAAAGAAAATGTCTTGTCGGGTATATCTAACCCGAGTTCAATAAGTTTTTGCCTTTCTTGATTTACAAAAAGTCCGCTATTTTGCAAAAATGCGGGAAAAACGCCCTGATTTGCACCCATAATAAAGGCATATTTAGGGCGCGAGGGTCTTATGCGGTCGGCGGCGCCAAAAATAGCCTCGTCTATCATTTGCGGTATTACACCAACCGTTTGGAGTGAAATTGATAAATTAAGCGCCTCGCAAAAATCTTTTTTAGAAATTTGCGCCTCCCCAAAGCATACCGAAATGCTGTTTAAAATTTTCATAATACTGCTCCACGACTGACGTATAGCATCGCTATATACCGTGTCGCCCGCATATTCCTTTGAAAATGCTTTAAACCGTTCTGCAGCATTGCACTCATCAAATAAATCAACTAATGCGCGCACCATATTTTGCGCGTTGCCGCAAAAGCCGTTTTTTAAATTTGCAAGCGGTTTAATTGCTTTTTCGCGCAAAGAATTAATCTGATTTAAATTATTAAGTGCGGCTTCACTTAAATCGCCGTTTGCTGAAAAACCGTCGGGATCCATGGTCCATTCGTTATGCCACATATCACCCTCAACGCACCAGAGATATGTATAGTTTTCGAGCGTTGCAATTTGCTCAAAATTGAGTATTCCTATGCCCGATTTATGAAACCTGAGTATATTTTCGGTAGTGAAGCTTTTAGCCACATTTGCTGCCGCCAGCAGTGCCACAGCAGTCGGCATTGAGCTAAGCGGGATACGACGGTCTATAAAGCAACTAACATTGTTCTTTTTGCAAGCAACCTCTAACGCGTTTTCATAAGGCTGGGTGTCGCGCGCGATTATTACAAAATCGCTGTAACGCGCCCCTTTTTCGCGCACAATTCGGCGAATACTGCGCGCTACAAAATCCGCTTCACTATAAACACTGTCAGCGCGGCAAACGGCGATATTTTTACACTCACCTTTAAAATCGGTTTTTCCCGTTGCCATAAAGTCTTCTAAAGCGGATAGATCATCACACGCATAATTTTTATTGGTTAAGACAACATCATCGGCAACCGCCACCGCAAATTTGCGGGCGATAGCAGCTATGCGATTTTTAACTTTTTTAATGTTAGAAAAAAGGCCGAATTCACGCGTATCTGCTACATTGTCGGCAAAAGTCACCGTAACAGACTTGGACTGTGATATAATTCTTTCAAGTATTTTATACTGCTGACCCGAAAAGCTTTTAAACGAGTCAATAAAAACTGTTTTATTTTCAAAATATCTATAATTTTCTAAAGCGTAATAAAGCTTGGTAAGGCGGTCGGTATTATCTATGAATTTTTCGGCCAAAATCATATCATAATTTTCATAAATAAGCGCCGTATCAAGCAGTTTTATTTTTAGTTGCTCATCTTCGGTATTATTTACTGCATCGCGCAAATCCTCGGCAGTTATAAAATTCATTTTAAACTCGCCTATAGAATCAATCATAAGACGGGCAAAGCTGCCTGAGGCGGCATACTTTTTAAAGCGTTTGAGTTCATCACGGCAAGCTTTAATTGCCCTATTCATTAAAATTACTCTGTCGGCATCGGTAACACTTTCGCCGCAAACACCGCCCGCAACACGCTCAATTTCGTCGCAAAGTCGGGTAAAGCTGATAACCGATACCTTTTGTGCCGCGCCATCACCTACAGCATCTAAAATGTTTTTTTCACTTTCAAACGAGAATTGTTCAGGCACCAAAAGAACAGGGTTTTCGCCCTTGTCAATGCACTCTGCAATTTTTTGTGTCACCGTATAGGTTTTGCCGCTTGAAGCGCGACCTAAAATAAACTGTAGCATACGCCCACCGCCTTTTAAAATATTTTATCACATTTCCTACCACAATACAATTATAATTCTTATAACGCGTCAAAATCGGTACAGTAAAAATTTGTTGAATATAATAATATTTTGGATTATAATACCTCATAGGTGATAATATGTTAAGTAATATAACAAACGAAGCAAGAAAAGCAATAAACGAGCTAATTGAAATTTCCGGTATTAAGTCGGGCGAAATATTAGTAATCGGCTGCTCGTCAAGTGAAATTATGGGTGGAGATATTGGCAAGGCATCAAGCATAGATGCTGCAAAGGCTGTGTTTGACGGCATATACCCCATCTTAAAAGAAAAAGGAATTTATCTTGCCGCACAGTGTTGCGAGCACCTTAACCGCGCTATCATAATTGAACAATCAGTGGCAGAAAAATTTAATTTAGAAATTGTAAACGTTATGCCACAGCCAAAGGCAGGCGGCAGCTTTGCGACAACCGCTTGGCAAAATATGGAGCACCCCGTAGCAGTTGAGCATATAAAGGCAAGTGCCGGTCTTGACATAGGTAACACGCTTATCGGTATGCACTTAAAAGAGGTTGCAGTGCCTGTAAGACTGTCGATAAACAAAATTGGAGAAGCGCCGATTGCTTGCGCCAGAACCCGCCCTAAATTTATAGGCGGAGAAAGAGCTCAATATCAAGAAAGTTTGAAATAAAAACAGGTTCCCTCTGACGAGGGAGCCTGTTTTTATACCATTTCTTTATTTTCTTGCTTTATCATTTGCATTTTTTCAATGCAAGCTTTGCAAACCTGTTGTCCTTCAAACTCTATGCAATCTTCTTCACTGCTGCAAAAAATGCAGCTTGGTTTATGCTTTTTAAGCACTATGCAATCGTCTTGCATATAGATTTCAATTGCGTCTTCACCTTCGGTCATATCTAAAAATTTGCGTATTTCTTTAGGTATTACTACCCTACCCATATTGTCAAGTCCGCGAATAATTCCTGTTGATTTCATAAAAATCTCCTTTAATCAATAGTCCAATCTATTGGAGCCTGACCGCTTTGTGTTAATATTTCATTGGTCATTGAAAAATGCTTGCAGCCAAAAAATCCGTTATAAGCGGAAAGTGGGCTTGGATGCACTGTAATTAACTTTTTATGTATAGGATTTGTGATTATTTCTGCCTTTTTGCGTGCATTGGCTCCCCAAAGCAAAAAGACTACAGGTGTTTGTTTTTTGTCAAGCTCGGCAATAACTCGGTCGGTAAATTGTTCCCAACCCATACCTTTATGACTGTTAGGTGACGCCTCGCGAACGGTTAGCACAGCGTTAAGCATTAACACACCCTGACGAGCCCAAGAGGTCAATTCACCATGATTTGGTATAGCAAAACCTATATCATCGTGTAACTCTTTATAAATGTTTTTAAGTGACGGCGGTGGCTCAATTCCCTTTTTCACCGAAAAACAAAGTCCGTGTGCTTGACCGGCACCATGATAAGGGTCTTGTCCTATTATTACAACCTTTGTGTTTTCAAAAGACGTAAACCTTAGCGCATTAAAAATATCATTCATATTAGGGTATATTGTGCGACTGCCATATTCTGTCTTTAAAAAACCACGCAAATTTTGGTAGTATGGCTTTTGCCATTCGTCAGCTAAAATAGCGTCCCAATCGTTACCTATATTTACCATAATTTACACCTTAAATATAGTCATATACTTCAATAATACCACTTGAATGATAAAGCGAAGGGGTTACAATAATCGAATAGCCGCGTCCATTATCGCTTGTCCATTCAACCGAGTGTTTACGAGGCACCGCACAAGCAGCAAGCAACATCATTATAGCGCCGCCGTGCATAATAACACCCGCGCTTGTAACATCGTTTTGCATCATATCACGAACTATCATATTAAGGGCCAAAGCTTGACGCTTTACAAAGTTCTGGGTGGTTTCGCCACCAGATGGCGCTTCAAGCCTGCCTGCAGTCCACTCGGCATAGTTGGGGTCAAGCTCTAACTGCTCAGCAGTTTTACCCTCAAACTCGCCAAAGTCATATTCGGTAAGCTCGTCAATAACGTGCGCCTCAAAACCGGGATAAATTATATTAGCGCTTTGCTTACAGCGAAGCATTGGGCTTGTATAAAGACGCTCAATATCAGGGTATTCTACCATTTCGCGCATCTGCTGCAGCTCGCGAACACCCTCGGGGCTGAGCGGCAAATCTGTGCGGTTACCGATATACATACCCGCAGTATTTGCATCGGTAGCACCGTGACGAATTAAATGAATTTTAAATGTCTTCATAAATAATCACCAAGCAATTCAGTAATAATACTATTTGAAATAAGCATACCGCTATTAGTAAGCGATATGTGTGGTAAATTTGCCTTTATATAACCTGCATTTTCGAGCAAATTTACTTTCTTTCTTATCATTTCGGGTATTTCACCGTAGATTTTTGATAGGTCAACACCGCGTGACAGCCGCAGACCTAACATTAACGCTTCTTGCTTACCGCCCGCTTCACCGTCGTATACAGTTTGCGGATTTTTTATAAATCCAATTAAATCGCGTGGGTAGTAAAAGCGCTTGCCGTCAAGGCAAGAATGTGCCGCGGGGCCTATTCCCAAATAATCTTCACCTAACCAGTATTTTGTATTGTGACGACTATCATAGTTTTGGCGCGAAAAGTTAGATATTTCATAATGATTATACCCACTTTTCTCAAACATTTTGCACATAAATAGGTATTGTTCGGCACTATCGTCATCATCAGGTAGATTAAGCATGTCCTGCCTTTTAAAAAAGGCAGTATTTTGCTCTATTTTTAAAATATAAGATGAAATGTGTTCCGGATTTAAAGATAATATAAAACCAATATCTTTTTTTAAGGTATCAATATTACTATTAGGCAATGCTATCATAAGGTCAACGGATATATTATCAAAACCAAGTTCTCTTGCCCTTTCAACCGTTTTAACTGCCTCGCTTGCTGTGTGAATGCGGCCTAAAATCTTGAGTGTACCATCACACCCCGATTGCACGCCAATAGACAGGCGGGTTACACCCGCACGCTTTGCAAATTCTAAAAAATCGTCACTTGAGCTGGGGTTCGCCTCCACCGTTATTTCGGCGTTATCTAAAACCGTAAAATTAGCTTTTACACAGTCAAGCAGCGAAATAATCTCTTCGCCCAAAAGCGACGGTGTGCCGCCGCCTATATAAACAGTATCAATGGGGCGGCGAGCTTGACCGCCCCATTTTTTTATTTCACCTTTAAGTGCGGTTAGATAAACACTTAACGTATCTTTGTTGTAAAATGCGGAATAAAAGTCGCAATAATTACATTTTTTCTCACAAAAAGGTATGTGAATGTAAAGTCCTAACGGATTAGTCAAGAATTTCACCTATGCAACTACCCGGAACGCAAGCAGCATTTGCTTCGTCAGTATCAATGTGCATAGCTAGTGCGTAGCTGTCGCTTACACGTGCTACAACGTCACCAAAAATGAGTGCTCTACCTTCGGTTGGAATTTTAACGCTTACAATCTGCTTATCAACGATACCGTACTTTTCACCGTCAGCACATGTCATATGTATATGACGCTTAGCAGCAATAACGCCCTCGGTAAGCTCAACCTCGCCACAAGGACCAACAAGCTTGCATGCGCCACTGCCTGCAACATCGCCTGACTCACGAATTGGAGCCTGAACACCAATTGTACGAGCATCGGTAAGAGAAAGTTCTACTTGGTCAGCAGGACGGCAAGGACCAAGGATTGAAGCCTTAAGGCTGCCCTTAGGACCTACAACTGTAACCTTTTCTTCACAAGCAAACTGTCCTGGCTGTGAAAGGTCTTTTTTGTTTGTAAGGGTGTGACCTGCGCCAAAGAGTGTTTCAAGAGTTTCTTTGGTTACGTGCACGTGACGCGCTGAAATTTCAACTAATACTTCCTTTTTCATAATAAAAAGTCTCCTTTGTTTTTTCAAGTAGAGTTATTCTACCATAATTTGACATATTTTTCAAGCGCTTATTACACTTTCATTCTAAGCATTGATCCCACTTTAACCTCGCGGTTAAAAGGAATTTTTATTTTACTCATAGGCTGATAAGCGCTTTCAATCTGCTTGCCCTTTTCATCATACAAAACAGTTGTATCTATGTTAAAAGGTATGCTACCAGCTTCAAGACAGTCAAGCATTGTGCCACTTAAAAACTTATTTTTAAGTGTTGCAACAATACAACCGTCTTCATAACCGTCAACAATAGCCGCAATAGCATAGTCGCGTATATAGCCTGCATTTTCATAGGTCTGCGCGTTTTCAGGGCGACCAAAATAAAATCCTGTCGAGTATGTGCGGTGACTCATTTTGTTAAGCTCTTCACTTACCCAATTAGGCAATGTCCATTCGCCATCACAATTAAGTAGACTATCAACTGCACCACGATATGCATTTGCAGTAACCGCTACATAATATTCGGTTTTTGCTCTACCCTCTATCTTAATACTCGATACGCCAGCCGCAAGCATTTTATCAAGATGCGGCGCCATACACATATCGTTAGCGTTAAGTATATAAGTGCCCTTTTCGGTTTCGGTAATGTCAAAGTACTGACCTGGACGCTTTTCTTCCATAAGGCTATAGCTCCAACGACAAGGCTGAGCACAGTCACCACGATTAGCATCACGACCTGTCATATAGCTTGAAAGCAAGCATCTTGCCGAAAAAGATACACACATAGCACCGTGTGCAAAGGCTTCGATTTCAAGCTCGGGTGGAGTGTTTGCGCGAATTTTTGCGATTTCTTCGAGCGATAACTCACGCGCAAGCACCACTCGCTTTGCACCCATTTCACAAAACGCATTAGCAGTCGCGCTGTTCACAATGCCCGACTGCACCGATACGTGAAGCTCACAGTTTGGCGCGTACTGCTTTACCATACCAATAGTGCCAAGGTCGGATGCAATTACCGCGTCAATACCTATTTCATTAAGATATGTCAAAAATTCGGGCAAGCGTACAATTTCATCCTCATGCGGAATGGTGTTGCAGGTAACATGCACCTTAACACCGTGAGCGTGAGCATACTCAACGCCCTGCTTTAAATCCTCGCGGGTAAAGTTAGCGCTGGCTGTTCTCATACCAAACTCTTCACCCGCAATATATACGGCATCTGCGCCAAAATCTACCGCGGTTTTAAGACGTATTAAATCGCCTGCTGGGCACAATAGTTCCAATTTTTTATTAGTCGAAGTATTCATATATCCAATTTCCGCCCTGCTGCAATTTTGCTATGGTTGCATTTTGCTCCGCCATTGTTTTGTGATAATAAAAATTACCCTGACTGTCGGTAACAAAATAGAAATATCCATCCTTTTCAGCGGGATAAAGCGCCGCTTTTATAGCGGCAATTCCCGGTGAGCAAAGAGGACCTGGTGGCAAGCCTGGTACTTTATAGGTGTCATATCTGTCGTCGTCATTTCTGAATGATTCTCCATAATAACAAGTGGGACTTGAACCCAAAGTGGCAAAATCCTTGCTGTCAAGACGGTTATAGAAAATAGCGGCAACATTTGCCATTTCATTTGTGTTTTGACCCGACTCCATTTGAATAATAGAAGCCATTGTCAAAATCTCGTTCATAGTATAACCCATCTCTTCGGCGCGCTTATACATATCGTCGGTTATCTTGCTTTCGGTTTGCGCAATCATTTTTTCAACAACCATTTGCGCGCACTCGGCCGAATCATAGGCATAAAAATCATAGGTGTCGGGAAACAAATAACCCTCCAGAGAATAATATGTTTTACCCTCATTACAGTTACCTAACAGTTTGGTATCAAATACTACCTCGTTTAAAGCATAAATAAAATCAGCCTTAGAGCAAACGCCCTTTTCTTCGAGTATGGTGGCAATACCCTTTACAACAACGTCCTCACCGTTTACATTTTTGGTGTAGTCGTTAATGCCTGTGCCCTCGGGAATCGTCACCTTAACGCTTTCGGCTTTAGCGCCGTCATTCATAAGCATATCGGCAATACCCTCATAGCCTGCCTCGGTGTTAAAGGTGTAAAGACCGTATTTGTACTGGCTTTCATAACCCTTGAGCTTTGAATAAACTCTAAAAAGAAAAGGCATTTTAACAGCGCCTGTTTCTTCTAACTTTTCAGCTATTGCCACGGTTGACGAGCCCATAGGTATGTCCATTTGAACGACCTCGCCCCTGCCAAAGCCCATACCCACATAGTCAAAAAGGCTGACCACCGCCGTAACGCCAAGACCCACAGATACCGCAATGATGCAAACTATCCATATTATATTTCTAAGCACAGATCCACCCTTTTTGGCATTACGCTTACTGCGCTTTTGCCTTTTGTTTGGGGTAGGTTCATCTACATTAAAGCCTTTGCCGATTATAAAATCGTCATCGTTTATGTTAAAATTATTATTTTGCATATTCTTCTCCAATTAATATGATCCGTAGCGCATACTTCTTGCGATTTTTTTAGCAATTTCAGCATTATCATAAAGCGCTTCTAAATAAAGCAGAGCAAAGTCCATAGCGCCACCTGCGCCCCAGCCTGTAACAATATTGCCGTCACGAACGGCGGGTCTGTCAAGCACATGCGCGCCTGTAAGCTCTTTTTCAAAGCCAATAAAGCATACGGCATTTTTGCCTTGCAAAAGTCCTTTATGGCCTAAAATCATGGGAGCCGCGCAAATAGCACCGATAATTTTGCCGTTTTCTGCGGCAAAATCTATAAACTTTTGCACCGTTTTGTCTGCCTCAAGATTTGTAGTGCCCGGCATACCACCCGGCAAAATAATACCGTCAAGGTCGTTAAAATCAGCTTCATTAGCAGTAATGTCACAGCTTACAGCTATGCCGTGTGAGCCGCGTACCTGCTTGCCTGTAACACCAACCGTTTTCACCTCGACACCGGCGCGACGCAATACATCAACGGGAGCCAATGCCTCAAGCTCTTCAAAGCCTTTTGCTAAAAATACATATACCATTTATATCACCTTTAGTGTTTCTTCTAAAATATCTTTTGCAATATCTTCAATCTTTCGTGGTTCGCCGTCTTCCGAACAAGGAATAATTGTCCAACCCGAATATTTTGCCGTAAACATAGCAGCCTTGCGGCACTGGTCTAAATAAGCGGTGTCACTTTCGTGAATATCTTTTTTAGCCTCGTCACCCTTGTATCTGCCCGAAAGCAGTTTTTGCGACACCTCTATCGGCATATCCAAAAAGATTACCTTATCGGGCTTTGGAATGCCAACCTTGTTATACTCAAGGTCATAAAGCCAGTCGAGGAAGCCTTGCCACTCGCTTTCATCCATTTTAGAGGTTTGATGAACGGCATTTGAGGTTGTGTATCTGCCCGATACTATAACACCGTTTTGGTTATAGTAGTCACCCCAAGTGGTTTTGTATGAAGCAAAACGGTCAACCGCATAAAAAAGTGATGCCGCGTAAGCGTTTACATCGCCCGGTTTTTTGCCGAATTTGCCGCCCAAATACATTTTTACAAGCGCGCTTGAATCACTGTCATAATCGGGAAAAGAAACACTTTTGCTTTCTATTCCGTTTTTTAAAAGATTTTGTGGCAAAAGCTCAAGTTGAGTGGATTTACCGCAACCGTCAAGTCCCTCTATTACAATCAACTTACCCATTTATTTCATATCCCCATAAAACTTCTTTATCTCTTTGGCTTTTCCGCAGCTCATTTTGCCCTCGGGGCAAGGGCCATTAAGGCAAGGTGGACCTGCTTTTTTGAAAAGCTCGGGTGCTACTTCTTTTACAAGCTTTAGCATTTGGTTAGCAACCTCTTGTATCTCCCACTGGGCGCGATTGCAACAACGATGACGGAAAAAGTTATGTAATGAACGAGCGTTCATAGTAACCACCATTTTTGTTTCACACGCATTTGGAAGCACAAAACGAGCATCCTCAATTGCTTTTTTAGAAGCAAGTCTTGCGGCGGTTTTTTCGTCTTTGCCCTCGGCCATAAATGTAGCCTTGTGCTTTTCGGTAAGTATTTCAGCGATTTTATCATAAGACTGCTGTGCAAGTCGCATTGATTCTTTATAAGTCTCAAGAGCTACAGGGTCGGCTGCTACCTCGGGTGGAGTTACAAACTCAAACTCACCCTCTTTTACATAGCGCTGACTTTTTACCGAATACGATGCCATTCTGTGTCGAGTTATCTGCGCCAAAAACGCGCGTGACACGCCCTCTATACCAAAGGTAAAAGATGCATGCTCAATGGGACTTTCGTGACCTATTTCGGCAAGCATACCAACAAAGTCGGCAGCCTTTTCATTGGTTAAACCGTCATATAAATCGCCTATAGTAGACGAGCTGTAACACAGCTTTGCAGCCGATGCTACCGTCTTTTCGGGATTTGGTGTGTGTGCAAGCAACGTAACTGTTGGCATAGTTTTACATCTCCTAACGAAATACTTACAATTACAGTAATTATATCATAACATACAAATAATATCAATTAAATTTTATATTATTAGTGCAAATTCAAAAAATGTAAAAAAATTTATAAAAAAGTCTTTTTTTGCAAGAGAAAGTATGCTACAATATATCCATAAAAATTTAATATATTTGCGGAGGGATTTTCATATGTCCAGTATCAATTTTAAGCACACCCCCTACGGCGACCTTGCAATCATCAGTATGCGCGGCTGTGAAGACATTTCTTCACAGGTGGATTTCTACCTAAAACAATGGCGCGGCATTGAGGATGAGGACCAATCCTTTGTAATTGATGTTAACTGCCCACGCTTTGGCACGGGCGAAGCAAAGGCCGTTCTTCACCACTCGGCACGCGGTCTTGACGCGTTTATTATTTGCGATTGCTTCAACTATAATGTTACATACAAAATGTATGGACAAACTGTTCCTATGAGTCCCGACGATCATTTCCAAGATTTAAAACGCGTTATCGCGGCCTTTGGCGGTAAGGCGCGCCGAATTACCGTTATTATGCCGATGCTTTACGAAGGAAGACAGCACCGCCGCACAGCGCGCGAGTCTATGGACTGCGCAATGGCTTTGCAAGAATTGATTTCAATGGGCGTTAAAAATATCATAACCTTTGATGCGCACGACCCACGCGTAAACAACGCAATTCCCTATGACGGCTTCGACAATGTTCAGGCCGCTTACCAGATGATTAAAGCGCTTCTCCGCAGCGTTCCCGATGTTAAGCTTGACCGCGATCACACCATGATTGTTTCTCCTGACGAAGGCGGTATGGGCAGATGTATTTACTACTCATCTGTGTTAGGGCTTGACCTTGGTATGTTCTACAAACGCCGTAATTACTCTATAATTGTAAACGGTAAAAATCCAATAGAAGCACACGAATTTTTGGGCAACGATATTACGGGCAAAGACCTCATTCTTGTTGACGATATGATATCAAGTGGCGAATCAATGCTGGACATCGCCGCTAAGCTTAAAGAAAGAGGCGCCGGCAGAATATTTATATTCTCAACCTTTGGTCTTTTTGTTGACGGACTCCAGAAATTCGACCAGTATTATGCTGACGGTCTTATTGATAAAATCTTTACAACCAACCTTATATACCAAACACCAGATCTTCTCTCTCGCGAGTGGTATTGCAGCGTAAATATGTCAAAGTATATAGCGCTTTTGGTTGAAACACTTAACAACGATAACTCAATAAGCAAGCTACTTGACCCTGTAGATAAAATTAAAGCCGCAGTTGCAAAATATGAGGCTGAAAAGAAATAATTTAAAAACTCTGCTGAAATTCAGCAGAGTTTTCTTTTTTTGTGGGCAAGATAATACAGGTGATTTTATGAATATAAGAACAGACCTTGTTGCCGAGGTAAAGGCTGAAAAACAAACCGATATATCAGGCGTTAAAGTAATAGAAGAAAAGATAAACGAGATTAATATTTCTACCGTGAAAATTCTCGACGAAAAAGCGTCCGAAACGCTGGAAAAACCAATAGGCGCATACTGTACAATATCTTTTCCCCGCCTTGATTTTGTATGTGAAACCTGCGATATAATAAATGCCACTGTAAAAGCACTTAAAGCGGTTATAAAATCCAATGTAAAACAATCGCTTGTGGTAGGTCTTGGCAATACCGACATAACGCCCGACGCATTAGGTCCAATTGTTGCAGACAGGGTGCTTGCTACACGGCATTTGACCAACGAATTAAAGCATGATTTGGGACTCGACGGTTTAAAAAGCGTTAGCACAATAACACCAAATGTGCTTGGTAAAACGGGCATTGAAAGCTATGACCTTGTAAGTGCCACCGCTAAAAAAATCAAGCCCGATATTATAATCGCCGTAGACGCCCTTGCCTGCCGCGACCCCGAGCGACTTTGCCGCACAATACAAATTGCCGATAGCGGAATTTGCGCAGGGGCGGGTGTAAATAATGCGCGAAAGCCGTTAAACCTCACCACATTGGGCATACCTGTTATTGCGGTGGGTGTGCCTACCGTAATAGATGCAAACAGCTTTTTTAATTCGGACGAAAATATGATGGTAACACCAAAAGAAATCGACCTGCTTGTAGAAAAGGCGGCAGACATACTCTCACGTGCGCTTAACATATTTTTACAACCCGAGCTTGATATTGAGGTAATAGAAAGTTTGACATAATTTGTACCCCGTCGTCATAAACTTTTTTATGGACGGTGATAAATTTGAATAATCGGGGTGCGATAATACGCTTTTGCACGGCAGCCTTAAGCGTTGCTCTGTTTTTGACATATACAAGTATCAAGGGGCTTTCTGCCACGGGTGATGATATAATTATACAAACGCAAGCGCCAATATTTTTTGATGATAGTCTCACTGAAACGGCATCAGATACGCAATCGCCCGACCAACCAATAACCGAGAGTCAAAGCACGGATTTTGCCGACAGCACCGAGTCGGTTGCAGTTTCTGCCACAGGCGCTGTGCAAGGCAAGGTGATTGAAAAATTTATTTCTCCCTACACCGCCAACACATCATATAAAAACGTTTATCTAAAAAACAATACCGAGCTTGATATAAATCTTAAAGACTTTCTAAACGGTAAACTAGGGTTTGATATTCAAAAAAACGGCGAGCCTCAGGTGTTGATTTTGCACACCCATGCAACCGAAAGTTATTTGCGGCATAATGAAAATTATTACACCGATACCGACCTCACCCGCACCACCAATAATGCATATAATATGGTTGCTTTGGGAAAAATAATTTCCGATAGGCTAAACGAGACTGGCATAGTTACACTTCACGACACCACACAGCACGATTACCCATCATATAGCGAAAGCTACAGCCGCGCGGCGAAAACTATATGCAGCTACACCGACAAGTACCCAAGCATTAAAATTGTAATTGACCTGCACCGCGACGCCATAGCCGCAAATGATACTGACAAGGTCAAGGTAACCACCGAGATTGACGGCAAAAAAGCGGCGCAAATAATGCTGGTTATGGGGTCACAAAGCGGTAGTGTTAAAAACTTTCCAAATTGGAAGGAAAATTTAAAGCTTGCAACCCGCCTACAGCAAACAATAGAGGTCATGTACCCAAGCCTTGCGCGGTCGATTCACTTTATGTCAAAAAACTATAATGAAAGCCTTACAACAGGCTCTATGCTGATAGAAATCGGCACCGACGGCAACACGCTGGATGAAGCCAAATACTCGGCTGAGCTGCTTTCAAACGCATTGATAAATTTACTAAATACATTATAATATCAAATGTGTTTGCCTTGCGGGCGATTCGTGAATCGCCCCTACAATAAATTCAAATTAAGGAAAACAAAAATTGAAAAGACATACAAAAACATATTTAAGAACATTTTATATAAGCTTTGTTATTATTATGTGCTTAACGCTGGGGTGGATTGGTGTTTCAGCCGCCTACGAAAATACCATGCAGGTAGCCTTTGGCGAATATAAAAAGGCGATAGAAATTTCGGACGAGAGCGTAAGAATTCTTGATTTTGTTATAAAAAAATAACACAGTATTCACTTCAATGTGAGTACTGTGTTTTAATTTAACTATTCCCAAGAAAGCGGTTCTTCGGTTTCGTCCTCAGGCACTTCAAGACCTAAGTTGCGGCGCTTTTCGATATCGGCATCGGGGTGCTGCTCATAATAAGGGTCGATTATATGCTTTTTGATGCTGCCGAATGTAAAGAACTGAACAAGCAAAAATCTAAATGCGGGCAAAGTTGCCACCGCTATAATCAAAGCCATCAGCACAATGCGCAGGTCCAAAAACAGCGCTATGCACACATAAAGTCCGTAAACCGCAAGCAAAATTATTCCGCAAAGCAGATTTCGCCAAAGATTTACAAACACAAACTTAAAGCTGTTTTTATAAAGTGTTTTAAGGCCATAATCAAAGGTTATCATAAGTGTGTAGATGTAAAAATTCATCATTGCAAATATTGCCGCAAGCGACAAGCTTAACACAAGACCTAAAAACGACATTGTCTGCTCGGTTTGCAGATATGATTCGTTATAAAACCAGATAGCAAAGCCTAAAAGTGCGGTAATAATTGTGTTGATAAAACCCACCGCTAACGATTGCTTCCAATTCTTTTTGATGGTCTCAAAAAAATCGCTAAGACCAAACGAATGCTTGTCACGCGCAATGTTTCGCGTAACATGTGTAATACCCGCGTGCGCCATACCGTGAGTAATTATGGGTAATGACAGCAAAACATAAATAAGATTTATTGAGAAAAATTTAAAAAAGTTGCGAAAATAGGTTTCAAAAAACACAAAAAATGCTTTCTTTTTAGGGGCATCTTTTCTAATACCGGGGCCCTCTTTTGTTGGGTCAAAAAGACCGAAAAAACCTGCCATAATTTATTTTACCTCTTTTATTTCTCTTTTTTATATACTAACTTATCTGTAAAATTAATTTCTTTAAAGCCTAAAATGTATGCCAAGCCTGAAATTACAGGTACAATAAGCTGTATTACAAATAATAATACAAACTGCATAATGCTGAGTTCCGAAACGGTAACAGTGTTAGAACAACCTGATATCCAAAAAATCAAGGAATAAAGGTGACTGTTAAGATATCCATACCATGTCATAAGAAATTTAGGTGCTATGCCTGCTGCTAATATAATAAGTAAAATAAATAACACAAAAAACGGAATATTTGCAATAAGGCCTGTTTTAAAGCCTTTTAAATTATCGACTTTTTGGTGCCCAGTGCGAACAAGATTTGCGTCTTTAAAGCCTTGCTTGTAAACACTGCTGCTTGCAAAGGAGATAATTATAATCATATTTAAAACCTGTGTTATGCTTAAAAATACGGTTTTACCCGTACCTTCAAGTACTGAGCGAACCTTATATGTAGTCACAATATAGCCCTGCTCTTCATATTCAGACTTTTTGGTGTCGGTGCCATTATCTTTACCGTCACCGTCGGTATCGTTATATAAATACTGATATTGGTCTATTGGGTCATCGCTGTCTTCGGTATAAACATAAGCATCATAACCGATATAATCGGTAAAAGCAGCCACGCATATAACACCTATTGATATACACAAAAAAAGGCTTAACACTGCCGCCGCAATAATGCTGCCTGAAAGCTTTGCCCCGCTTTTGAAAATATTCATTATTTTCTCCTTTAGTTGACAAAATACTTGCCATTACATTATATTACAGTCAAAATAAAAAAGCAAGGCTAGATTTGCTCTGCCCTACTTTTTTACAATATATTCATAAAATGAACGCAAGTGTTATGCCAACCGCCAACAAAACAGCCACCGCTACGCCAATCACCATTCGCCGTTTTATTAACATCCGTTTTCTTAAGGAATTATAACCCCTGCCCGCCCTTTCATCAAGCTGAAAGGTAAAGCTTTTTATAGCGCGGTTTAAATTTTTGTGACTTAAATTGCTGCAAGATGGACTTACATAAAACACAATTCTATCAAAAACCTTGCTGCCTGTATTGTTGACCTCAATAACCGTTTTGTTTACACCTTTTACCACTTACATTCCGCCTTTCGTTTGTCATAATGGATATGGTCAAGTTTGCAAAGAAAAATTGTTGCCAAATCTTTCATTTGGCGTGGAAATCGCAAGAATTTGCTATTTCCACCTACAATAACCATTATAAATTTATTTTTGGCAAACAAAGGTTGTTATATTCAGGTTGACATAAAAATGTGGAAAACTCGGTGAAAAAGTTGAAAACTCCCTTTAAATTAAGCAAAAAACTTATCCACAGCGGTTGCAAAACGCGATTATTTTGTCGCATTATGTAAATCAAATTTTACCTGTTAGAAATGAAACTGCTCGCTCAACCGCATCGGCAGAATTGCCCCAGTCGTTGCTACCTTTGTTGCGGTAGTCATACATTGAGCAATATTTTGAAATATCTTCGCCCAAACTTTTTACATAACCTGCTGTGATGCGCGTTAAATTTTCTTTAAACTCACCAACATATTTAGGCATTTTCTTTTTGTCCGCGCCACTTGCAAGCATTTCAAAATGGTGCATACAAAACTGTGGCTGATTATTAAAAAGCTCTCTGAAATCACGCTCCTTTTCATAGCAGCGGTAAATGGTGTCAATCATTCTCTCCATGCCCCAATTTACCTTTTCACAAATAAAGCAGCTATCTATTACCTTTTTGATGTTACTTGCCTTTTTGTCGGCGCTGTTAAACATTTTCTTTTCAAAAATCTGACTGCCTATCTCTTTAATATGTGTTTCAAGCATAAGCGCCAATTGCAGTCTGCCGCGGTGCGCCATCATTTGATCATAGTGGGTGGTGCAAAAGCCCGCCTTGTTGGTTTCAATGCGCACATCCGGCTCCATCATAGCGTCACCTAATATATATGTTACAAGATGCTGCTCTACCGTATGCTTCATACGGCAAATGGGGCAGCCGTCCTTCTCTTCAAAAACCTCCGAGACCGGTATGGTGCAAATATCATCACGCAAAAAATCACAACCTTCAATATTATTTCTTGCTTTACATTGTAACACAAAATCGTTATAATTGCAAATAGAGGTGTAATATGGATATAAAATTTGAGAATAATAAAATCTACATAAAAAATCCAAAAAACTTTGACCTTGCTCAAACACTTGATTGCGGGCAGGCGTTCCGTTGGTCACAAAACGATAACGGTGTCTGGCGCGGTATTGCTTTTGGTAAATATATTGAGCTGTATGAAAAAGACGGAGATATTATAATAACAGGCTCAAATCAAAATGATTTTGAAAATATATGGCGCAATTATTTTGATCTTGACCGCGACTACGCTAAAATCATAAAAGATATAAGCGTCAATGAAACGGTTAAAAAAGCCGCAGAATATAGTAGTGGTATTCGCCTTTTAAATCAAGAGCCCTGGGAAGCGCTGTGCTCATTTATTATTTCACAAAACAATAATATTCCGCGAATAAAGGGAATTGTTAAGCGGCTTTGCGAAAGCTTTGGTGAAAAAATTGAGGGCGGTTATACCTTTCCTTTTGCCCAAACCATAGCCAAACTAACGGTTGATGATTTGGCGGTTATTCGCTCGGGCTTTAGAGCAAAGTATATTTTAGACGCGGCGCAAAAGGTATCTTCCGGCGAAATCGACCTTGAAACATTAAAATTTATTGACTATGACGCAGCGCGCGAAAAAATAATGACCATCAAGGGCGTAGGCCCCAAGGTCGCCGACTGTGTGCTGCTGTATGGGCTATCACACAAAAACGCCTTTCCGCGCGATGTGTGGATTAACCGCGCATTAGATAACTTGTTTGACGGCAAAATTCCCGACTGTGTAGGAAACTACGGTGGGATTGTGCAACAATATATTTTTCACTATATAAGAAACAATCAGTAACATAAATGGGAGCTTCGGCTCCCTTTTATTTTTTAAGAAATTATTAATTTTTTCAAATTTGATTGACAACCGCGGTGTATTATGATAATGTATAACTGTACTATATCAATTAGTACAGTAAGAATTTAGGAGGTGTGCAATGTTTCAACTTGATTTTAAAAGCGGTGTGCCCATATGCGACCAAATAGCAAACGGTTTTATAAAACTAAAGGCGTTGGGCGTGCTAAAAGGCGGCGACCAGCTGCCGAGTGTTCGCGCGCTTGCCTCTAAATTTTCAGTAAACCCCAATACCGTGCAAAAATCCTATGCCATACTTGAAAGTAGCGGCATCATATATTCTGTAAAGGGCAAAGGCTCCTTTATGTCGGATGATGAAACGGCGTCAAACGCAGTTTTAGACTCCGCCAAGCGCGAATTTCTTGCAGCGGTTAAAAATGCCGCTGATTTGGGACTGGGCACCGAAGAGATGATAAACCTTATTAAGCAAAACTATACCGCAAAGGAGGACGGCGACAAATGATAATCGCAAAAGCGCTTACTAAAAAATTTGATGATAAAATTGCTTTAGACGCTATTACTATGACAATTGCCGACGGCTGTGTTTTCGGTCTCGTGGGCTCTAACGGCTCGGGCAAATCCACACTGCTGCGACTTATAGCGGGTGTATATATGGCCGATGATGGTGAAATTTGTGTTGACGGTGAAAACTGTTTTAATAACCCCAAAATAAAATCACAAATCGCATTTTTGGGTGATACGCCCTATTTTTTACCGCAGTCAAATCTAAAAGAGATGGCAGATTTGTATAACAGTATGTACCCCGATTTTGATTATACAATATATAATCACCTGCTAACCGTTTTCCCTCTTAATAAAAAGGCTCGTCTTTCGACCTTTTCAAAGGGTATGCAGCGTCAGGCGGCGCTTATTTTGGCTCTTGCTACAAATCCGCGTTATCTGCTTATGGACGAAGCCTTTGACGGACTTGATGTTGTAATGCGTAAGGTGCTTGCAAACATTGTTATGGATGGCGTAGAAAAACGCGGTATGACGGCAATAATTGCTTCGCACAACCTGCGCGAGCTTGAAAATGTGTGTGATAATGTTTGTGTTATCCACGGCGGCAAAATTATTTCAAACGGCAGTGTTGAGTCGCTTCGCGGTAATATGCATAAGCTTCAGGTGGCGTTTAGCGAGGTGCCCGAAATGTCGGTATTTAACTCGCTTTATGTTATGAAAGCCGAACGCACAGGCTCACTTTTATCACTTGTTGTAAAAGGCAACGAGGATGAGATTATGCAATTTATAAACACGCTCAACCCTCTCTACGCCGAAATTATCGAACCCACTTTAGAAGAAGTATTTGTTTATGAATTGGAGGTAGTAGGCTATGACGTTAAAAACATCCTCTCGTAAAATAAATCCTTTTTGGAATATGATAGGCTTTACACTTCGCAAAAACATTGGCATTATAATTGTGCTTTGTATTGCGGCGCTGCTTTACTGCCCGGGTAGCTTTATTGTCAATTACGAAGATTTGCTTGTGAGTGTGCAAAACAACCGCAACAATTATTTGATTGAAAATTTTGGTAACGCTGTTACGGTTTTGTCAGCTATAATAGCAGTGTTATTTAATATGCTAAACTTTAGCTTTCTTTACAAAAAAAGCTCAAGCGATGTTTTTCACTCTTTTCCGTTAACACGTAGCGAATTACTGCTTTCGAGACTTTTATCGGGTATTGCAGCCACCCTTATACCCACCTTGATTTGTTATACCTCTCTCGGTATTTTAATGGCATTTAACGGTTGGATGGGCACCTTTACAGAATTGTTTTGGTACCTGCTGCATACAGTTATAATTATGCTTGTATGCTCGTCTTTTTCGATGGTTTTTGTAGTATGCGCAGGCGGTGAATTCGACCTTTGCATATCACTCATAGGCGGCAATTTAGCGCTTATTGCAGTGGGCTGGATTTTTGAATCCATACTAAGTGAAACGCTTATCGGCTTTAGCGGATATTACACATCGGAAATAATGTATAACCTATCGCCTCCTTATGCTTGCGGAGTTGGTTTAGGCCTAGCAAATGATATAGCAAAATACGGAATAAACGGTCAAAGCATAGAATTTTTAATACGAAGTGTTGCTTATATTGTGGCATTTACCGTAGCCTCTCTGCTGCTTTATAATCGCCGCAAGGCCGAAAAGGGTGGCACGGCATATGCATATAAATTTATGTATCTCGGTTGCAGTTTGCTTGCGGGCATATGCGGTGGCTTCCTTTTAGGAATGATGCTCATTGGCAATATATCGAATTTTGCTTTTTGGTTTTTTGCAGTAGTTGGCAGTGTGCTCACCGCGGTAGTTTATGGCACTATTACCAATCGCGGATTTAAAGGCATTTGGCGTTCGGTAATAATGGGCGGAATCTCTGCAGTTGTTTTAATATCTGTTGCAATAAGCGGTGTTACGGGAGGCTTTGGCTACACAAATCGCATACCCGACAGCTCAAAAATCAAAAATGTTACGATTTCGGCTTTTGACGAAAATATAACCTTTTACGAGCCACAGCAGGCTCTTGATTTACACAAGGCTATTCTTGACACAAACGCTATAGATTTTAACTATAGTGTACCGTATTCTCAAAGACAAACCATAAGATTTTATTACGAACTGCAAAACGGCTCAACTATGCAGCGCGAATTTACGGTAGTGGAATCTAAGGTTTCTGATGAACTGCTTAAAATATACAAAAGCGAAGATCGGCTTAAAATGATAAACGAGCATATCGATATTGTAAATGCCGAACAATTTAGCCTGTATTTTTACCACAACGACGAATACTACAATGTAAATATCTCTAAATCAGAAGCCGACGAATTTATTAAAATTTATTGGCAGGATGTGCAAAACAGTGATGCTTCGGTTTTTGAGGAAAAAGATTACCGCTTTATAGAGCTTAGCGGTTATAGAAAAAGAGATGCTCAGCGTGATGACTATTTTCAGTTTCAGTTTGAATGGCAGAGTAGTTTTGCAAACACAAATCAGTTTATAGAAGATCACAATCTGATTGAACGCGCAAAAGAACAGCAACAACAAGCCGAAACTTATGAAAAATACTAACAAACAAAGCAAGCTACCAAAATGGTGGCTTGCTTTGTTTATTCATCACAGTTTGTGCCTCTTTTAAGGCTTTGGTTGCCGAATTTTTTGCGAACCGATAAAATTGAATTTTCAATAATTTCTTGTTTTTGCTCGTCATTTTCTTGACCGAAAATATCGGTCTGAAAGGCAACATTATCACCCTTTAAATTTGTTACCCTAAAACCGACGGAACGCAGCGGCAAGCCCCAATTATAGTTTTTCTGGAATATTTTCATAGCCTCGCGCGCAAGTAAAATCGAGGTGTTAAGCGGATTTGTAAGGGTGTGTGAGTATTCCTTCGTTTTAAGGTTTGTGTCACGCGTGTGCACCTGAATTGTGGCGGCATAAAGATTTTTTTCGTGCAAAATTTCCGATATTTCTTCTGCAATGCCGATATAAATTTTCCACACAGCATCACGCGTGGTAATATCTTTTGGCGGCGTAATTGTGCGACCAATGCTTTTGGGTATGTCATCGTCACTTGGCGGTGTTACGGGTGAATTATCCTCACCCAAAGCGTAACATTTAAGCTGCGCCCCCGCCTTGCCAAGCAGACGCGTAAGCATTGTGTCATCACATTTTGTGACATCACCTACTGTGAATATGCCGTTTTGATTTAACTTTTCACAGGTGCGTTTGCCCACAAACAATAGGTCAGAAACCGGCAGCGGCCACACCTTTTGTTTAAAATTATCGCGGTTTATAACGGTTGTAGCATCAGGTTTTTTCATATCAGAGCCAAGCTTAGCAAAAACCTTGTTAAAGCTAACACCCACCGAAATTGTAATGCCAAGCTCACGCTTAATGTCGCGCCTTATTTTATCGGCAATCTGCTCGCCCGAGCCAAAGAGCATAGTACTTCCCGTAACGTCGAGCCAGCATTCGTCAATGCCGAAAGGCTCTATCAAATCGGTGTATCGGGCGTATATCTTTTGCGCCGCGCGAGAATACTCGTGATATTTTTTATAATCGGGCGGCAGCGTTACAAGGTCGGGGCATTTTTGTTTTGCCTCCCATATAGCCTCGGCAGTTTTTACGCCAAACTTTTTGGCCATTTCGTTTTTAGCAAGCACAATACCGTGCCGCGCCTCAACACTGCCGCAAACAGCCACGGGCATATCGTATAAGGTGGGGTTTGAAAGCAGTGAAACTGATGCAAAAAAGTTGTTAAGATCGCAATGCAATATTATTCGGTCCTTCACGCTCGTCCACCTCTTTCAAACATTTGTTCTCTAATTAAGTATATAAAAATTCCCTCTATTTGTAAAGAGGGAATTTTTGTTTTATATTTGCTTTACTTTACCCACAAGGCTTAAAATTAAAAACACGGCAAGGTTTGTAAGCACCACGGCGGCACCTGCGGGTATATCAAACATAAAGGACAGTAAAAGTCCCAATAAAAACGATATTACCGACACCACAGCCGCGGCAATAACAGTGCATTTATAATGCTTGCATATACGCATAGATGAAAGCGCCGGAAAGGTAATAATGCTTGATATAAGCAAAGCTCCCATAACACGCATACCGATAACCACAGTAACTGCCGTTAGTATGGCAGTTATGCTGTTATACCACCTAACCTTAACGCCCGTAACGGCGGCAAAAACCTCATCAAAAGCAGTAGTGAAAATCTTTTGATAAAAAAGTATATAAGCGCCAATTATCAGCACACCGCAAACGGTCGCTATTATAACCTCGCTTTTACCTAAAGCCAAAATACTGCCGAACATATAGTTACTGATGTCGGTGTTCATACCTGTAGTAAGACTTGCCACGGTTATACCCACCGCCAACGCACTGCTTGACACAATAGCGGTTGCGGCATCGCCGTTGATTTTGCTGTTTTGCTTTAATCGAAGCAACAAAAATGCCGCTACAATAACTATTGGAATTGAAAACTGCAAAGGCGCCACACCGCAAGCGAGTCCCACTGCAGCAGCGCCAAAAGATACGTGAGAAAGTCCGTCACCGAGCATCGAGAAGCGTTTTAGCACTAAGTTTACACCCAATAGAGCAGCGCTTACAGATAACAAAAGCCCCACAATCAAGGCTCTGCGAGCAAAGGGGTATGATAAAATTTCAACTATAAAATCCATCTATATTCCCCCTTCTTCATACTCTTGCCTCGTGCCGAAAAAGAAACTTTTTTCAGAAAGACTTAGAATATGCTTTGCGTTATCAATAGCGCGCGTATCGTGCGAAATCATAACAACGGCAAGTCCGCTACCGTTTAATTTTTTTATAATTTCATACATTTCTTGTGCGGCGGTTTCGTCAAGGCTTGTTACCGGCTCATCAAGCAATAAAACCTTTTTTGCGGCGCAAAGCGCACGGCACAGCAGCACCTTTTGTTGCTGACCGCCCGAAAGCTCGCTGAAAGACTTTTCGGCAATAGAGTCTATGCCCAACAGCGCCATATTTTTGCCAGCCCTTTGCTTTTGAGATTTGCTGTAACCTAAGCCTAAAAATCCCCGACCTGCAAAGCCCGACATTACAACCTCATTTACACTTGCGGGAAAATCCTTTTGATGCTGTGTTTTTTGGGGCAGCCAGCCAATCTCTTGCTTTTTAAAGCCCTTAAACATAACCTGACCTGTATGCTTAATATCAAAACCTAACAGTGTTTTCATAAGCGTGGTTTTGCCCGAGCCGTTTTCACCTATTATGCAAAGATAATCGCCTTCAGCAACGCTAAAATTCACATTTTCAAAAACCTTTCGGTTTTCATAAAACGCCGATAGATTTTTAACCTCGATTATATTCACGGTGCAAGCCCTCCTTCAAGTGCCGCATTATTGCGTCGCAGTATATCAACATAGGTAATGCCACTACCGAAATCATCTAAACTTACATTATGCGCCGAATGCAGTTCGGCAATATTTACGCCCAACTCTTGCTGCAGAGCGTTTGCAATATTTCGACTGCTAAGCTCGGTGCAAAAAACCGTTTTAATGTTATTCTCTTTTATAATTTGAGTAAGGCGCGACATTGTTTTAAGGCTTATATCAGTGCTCACGGCGCAACCGTCAAATGCCGCCTCATATTCTATACCATACTGCTCGGTAAAGTATATAAACGGAAAACGGTCGGCCACCATAATAAACGGATTTTTATATTTTGATACAGTTTTTGTAATTTCTTGTGAAGCAGCATTTATTTTTTTAATATATTCGCCGCAGTTTTTGCGATAAACATCGGCATTTTTAACGTCAAGTTCAATCATACTCTCACATATTTTTTTGAGCATTAAAACCGCATTGTCGGGTGAAGTCCATATATGCTCATCTGTGTGATTATGACCGTGATGCGTGTGTTGGTGGTTATGCTCTAAAGTATAAATAAGCGCTAAGCCGTTTATTTTGGTACCGTCAATTAAATTGCTTACCCACTTATCTGATTCGCCGCCGATATACAAAAATAAATCGCTGTTGTAAATTGACGCCATATCAGACGGCAACGGGTCATAGGAATGCACCTCACTGCCGGGTTTTATAAGCATTTTAACATCAACATATTCTCCGCCTATGGCTCTTGCAAAATCATAAAGCGGAAAAATCGTGGTAACTACCGTTATTTTTTCACTATCTTTTGTGTTACCCGTGCCCGCGCAACCGCAAAGGAGCACCACACAAAAAAGGCAAATTATTATTCTTTTCATTTTGCGGCGCAGCCCTCACAAACCCCGTAAATTACCGTTTTTAAAGGGTTTAAATTAAATCCGTGATGCTCTTTTATATGCTCGGCAAGGCTGTTCATCTCATCGCAGTCCATATGAATAAGACTGCCGCATTTTTCACACTTTAGGTGAAAATGCTCATAGCAATGATTGTCCTCACCCACATACTGATAGCATCTGCTCTCGCCCTGCGGCATTACAAATTTTCGCAAAATACCGTCATTGCTCAATTTTTCGACCATACGGTAAATGGTAGTTCTGCCGGCTGTTTCGCCATTTTTATTAAGAATATCACATAATTCGTCAATAGTAAAATGCTTGTCCCCCATACCTTCAATACACTGTAATATGGCGGTTTTTTGCTTTGTTTTATAATTTACTTGTTTCATCTTATCACCACAATTTGAAATTGGATTTCAATTTCAAATTATATAGCAAATATTGCCGTTTGTCAAGTTTTTAACATTGCTTGTAAAATCATTATATATATTATATAATAGTTAAAAATGGCGAATTATGCGATTTGCATTATTTGTTTGCTTATTTTAATTTTGGAGGTTGGGTATGAAATTACCTGAAAGTATTTTACGCCCCGTAAGGTTAATACGCGGCGGTATGCATTTGGACCATCAAAAAAATACAGCCGAATGTGAAACTGTGATAATGCCAACACCAAAAACGGTGTATATTCCCCTGTCACAGCACATAGGCGCGCCCGCAAAAGAGGTTATAAAAAAAGGTGACCAGGTTTTTGTTGGCACACTTATTGGTGAAGCAGGCGGCTTTGTCAGCGCGCCCGTGCATTCAAGTGTTTCGGGTACTGTTACCGATGTTAAAGACCTTACCATTGGTAACGGAACATTACAAAAATATGTAATAATTGAATCCGACGGCAAAATGGAAAAGGACCCCGAATTAAAGCCCTTTAATGTCGAAAGCTTTTCCGACCTTGCAGAAGCTGCAAAGCAGTGCGGACTTGTCGGTCTTGGTGGCGCAGGCTTCCCGACTCATGTTAAGCTGTCACCTTCAAAAGATGTGAAAATCGACACGCTTGTTATCAATGCCGCTGAATGTGAGCCGTACATAACCTCCGACTACCGCGAATGCGTAGAGGGTCTTAACGATGTTATTGAGGGCGTTTATCTTATAAAAGAAAAGCTTGGTATTGAAAAGGTAGTAATTGGTGTTGAAAGCAACAAGCCGCGCGCAATAGAGCTTCTTATGCAGGTAGCAGCCGACCACCGCGATGCTGATGACAGCGTAAAGATTATGAAGCTGCCAAGCAAATATCCGCAAGGCGCCGAAAAGGTTATCATCTATTCGGCAACCGGCCGCAAGCTGCCCGCAGGCAAGCTGCCAAGTGATGTTGGCTGCATTGTTATGAATGTTACGAGTGTTGCCACACTTTATCGTTTTATTACAACGGGTATGCCGCTTGTGTCCAAACGCATAACGGTTGACGGTACTGCAGTCAGCGAGCCTAAAAACTTAATTGTTCCAATAGGCACACCAATAAAAGAGATTTTAGATTTTGTTGGCGTAGATATGGAAAATGCCGACCGCATACTCATGGGCGGACCAATGATGGGTAACCCCGTGGTTAGCGACGCTTCGGTGCTTGAAAAGCGTAACAATGCAATTCTTGTTATGCGCGATACAAAGCCTCAACCGCAAACCGCTTGCATCCGTTGCGGCAGATGCGCCGACGCCTGCCCAATGTCGCTGTATCCCGCTATGGTGGAAACAGCTCTTCGCACCGGTGATAAAGAATCACTTAATTCACTTAACACAAATTACTGTATGGAATGCGGATGCTGCTCTTATGTATGCCCCGCAAAGCGACCGCTCACACAGGTGATGCGTACAGCCAAAGCAGAGATAAGGAGGCAAAAGTAAATGAGCAAGCTTTTAAAAGTAACCTCTTCGCCGCACATAAGGCACGAGGACTCAACACGCGGCATTATGCTTGACGTAATAATCGCACTTTTGCCCGCCGCCGTTTACGGATGTATACTTTTTGGTTGGGACGCCTTGTTTGTGCTTATCACAACTGTTGTCACCGCTGTCGCTGCCGAGGCGCTATGGAATTTAGCGCTACATAAAAAGCAGACAATAGGCGACCTTTCGGCAGTGCTTACGGGATTGCTTCTTGGTATGAATCTAAGCTCACAGACACCACTGTGGATTGCCGCTATCGGTAGTGTAGTTGCGATAATTGTTGTAAAGCAGATGTTTGGCGGACTTGGCTTTAACTTTGCAAATCCGGCAATAACCGCCCGTATTGTGCTGCTTGTATCGTTTGCAGGTCAGATGTCAAAGTATGTGTCACCGATTGATGCTGTTAGCTCAGCAACACCACTCGCACGCGAGGCAGCATTTACTGTAAAGCAGTTGTTCTTTGGTATGCACGGCGGTGCCATTGGTGAAACATCATCATTTTTGCTTATTATCGGTGGAATATACTTAGTACTCCGCCGAGTTATAAAGCCGATTATTCCTGTAGTATTTATTGGCACTGTTGCTGTTGCAAGCCTAATTGCTGGCACTGATTTAAAACTTGCAATATTTGGCGGCGGACTTATGCTTGGCGCTATATTTATGGCAACCGACTATGTAACCACCCCAACAACCAACCTTGGTAAGCTTATATTTGGTGTCGGCTGCGGTCTTATTACATTTGTTATAAGACAGTTTGCTTCACTGCCCGAGGGTGTGTCATACGCAATACTGCTTATGAATATTTTAACACCACATATAAATCGACTTACACTTTCTAAGCCATTTGGCGCAAAGGAGGTGGCGCAAGAATGAATAAAATTTTAGATAAAATCAAATCATTCTTTAAAGCAAACAGTGAAGTTATTACGCCCACCGCAGTTTTAGCAATTATTTGCGTGGTTGTAACCTTGGCGCTCAGTTCCACAAATTTGCTAACCGCAGACCGCATTTTATCTTTATCAATCGAAAAAGAAAATAACGCTATGAGCAAATTGATTGAGGCTGATAAATACTTATGGTGTCCCGGTGTAACCGACGGTGACAAATCATATAATGTCGCTATAAAAGAAAATGAACCTGTAGGTATAATACTAACTACCGAAGTAAACGGCTACGGCGGTGTAATTTCGGTTATGACCGCCGTTGATATGGAAGGTAAAATAATTGCAGTAGAAATTCTTGCCGCCGACGATGAAACACCCGGTCTTGGTCAAAATGTTACAAAGCCCGATTGGTACTCACAGTTTTGCGGTCTTAAAGGTGATATAACCGTCATAAAAGGCGGTTCTGCAAATGCAGAAAATAATGAAGTTAATGCTGTAACAGGCGCTACAATAAGTTCAAGAGCAGTAACAAGTGCTGTAAATCAGGCGCTTGATTACGCTGCAGAAATTATAGCAAAGGGGGATTTTGAAATTGAGCAGTAAATCTAAAAATCTTAGCATTTTTACAAACGGTCTTATAAAAGAAAATCCCGTTTTGCGACTTATGCTCGGCACCTGCCCTACCCTTGCAGTTACCACTGCCGCTATAAACGGTATTGGTATGGGCGTTGCCGCAACAATAGTTTTGGTTTGTTCAAACCTTGTTATCTCTTTGCTTCGCAACTTTATTCCCGATAAGGTTCGTATTCCTGCTTTTATTACCATAATCGCAGGCTTTGTAAGCGTAGTGCAGATGCTTGTAAAAGCATTTGCGCCGTCAATTGACAAATCTCTCGGTATATTTTTACCACTTATAGTTGTAAACTGCATCATTTTGGCGCGTGCTGAAATGTTTGCATCTAAAAACCCTGTCCTTCCAAGCGTGCTCGATGGCTTGGGTATGGGCATAGGCTTTACCGCAACCCTTACCCTTATGGGTGCTATCCGCGAGCTTTTGGGCGCGGGCACAATATTCGGCCTTACTGTTACCGCCCAGTTTATCGACCCAATGATAATTTTCTTGCTTCCTCCCGGTGGTTTCTTTGTATTTGGTATTTTGGTAGCCGTTTCAAATGCTATCGCCAAGCGTCAAGGCAAGCCTGTAGTAGAGCATTTAGGTTGCGCTAACTGCCCCGCGCGTTCGGCTTGCAAAAATGCTGTTCTTGACGGTGACAGCGTACCCGCCGAGTGTGAAGCAAATGAAAAGGTAGGTGCCGCTAATGAATAGTATTACTGCTATCGTATCAATTCTTCTTGCCGGTATTCTTACCAACAATATGGTGCTTTCAAAGTTTTTGGGTATATGCCCATTCCTTGGCGTATCAAAAAAGGTTAATACCGCCTTTTCTATGAGCATTGCCGTAACACTTGTTATGGTTATTGCCACAGCGGTTACTTGGCCAATTTACACATATTTGCTTTATCCTAACTTTACATATCTGCAAACGGTAGTATTTATACTTGTTATTGCTGCTATTGTTCAGCTGATTGAGGTTTTCTTAAAGAAATATATTAAGCCAATTTATAACGCGCTTGGCATTTATCTGCCGCTTATTACCACCAACTGCGCAGTGCTTGGTATTACAATGCTTAACATAACCGATGAACTTAATTTTGGTTTGTCACTTGTTAATGCTTTGAGCGCTGGTCTTGGTTTTATGCTTGCAATGATACTTTTTGCGGGCGTGCGTTCAAAGCTTGACACCGCCGATATACCTGAGTTTTTAAAAGGCTTACCCATAACACTTATCGCCGCCGCTTTGGTAGCGCTGTCGTTCTTGGGCTTTGCCGGTATAGGAGGTTAAGATTATGAATATTCTTATTCCTGTGCTTATTGTTGCTGCTATGGGCCTTGTTTTAGGCTTGGGGCTTGCTCTTGCATCAAAATTTATGGCGGTGCCCACCGATGAGCGCGAAGCCAAAATCCGCGAGTGCCTGCCAGGCGCTAACTGTGGCGCGTGCGGTTATACGGGTTGCGACGGTTATGCCGCAGCAATTGCCGCAGGCGAAGCAGAGCCCGACAAATGCGCCCCAGGTGGTGAGAGCACCGCAAAAGCTTTGGGTGAAGTTTTGGGTATTGAGATTTCGTCAACACCAAAGGTAGCCTTTGTTGCTTGTCAAAGAAATTCAAAAGAAAAATACGAATACACAGGTAAGCCTTCTTGCTTGTCGGCAAGTTTGGTGCACGGCGGACCGCTTGACTGCCAATTTGGTTGTATAGGTCTTGGCGACTGCGTAGCGGCTTGCTCATTTGGCGCAATCACTTTGCAAGACGGTAAAGTAGTTGTTTGTGAAGATATATGCGCAGGCTGTGGCGCGTGCGCGGCTGTTTGCCCTAAATCACTTATATCTATCGTGCCAAAAAGCAGTAAAACCCGCGTGCTTTGCTCTAACTGCCACAAGGGACCTAACGTTGTTAAGGTTTGTACTACTTCATGCATTGCTTGTGGTATGTGCGTAAAGGCTTGCGAAAATGATGCCATTAAGTTAGAAAACAATGTTGCGGTAATAGACCCTGCTAAATGCATAAACTGTGGCAAATGCAAAGATGCTTGCAAACGAAAAGCAATAATATAAAATTAAGGTCGGTTTTACATAAACCGACCTTTTATTTTCTTGACAAATTATTCGAATAATATATAATTATATATGAAAAATTTAAATATCTTTGGGGGTGCCTATTATGGCAATTCTTTTAACCGGTGGCGCAGGCTACATAGGAAGCCACACCTGCGTTGAAATGCTTAATGCAGGCTATGACGTAATCGTTGTTGACAACCTTAACAACAGCAGCCGCGAATCACTTAACCGCGTAGAAAAAATAACAGGAAAAAGTGTAAAGTTTTACGAAAATGATGTTTGTGATTATGATGCACTTCGTAAAATTTTCAGCGAAAACAAAATTGATGCTGTAGTTCACTTTGCAGGTCATAAGGCTGTTGGTGAGTCGGTTCAAAAACCTCTTATGTACTACAAAAACAACCTCGAAAGCACACATACACTTATCGAGGTTATGACCGAATTTAATGTTAAAAAGCTTGTATTCTCTTCTTCAGCAACAGTTTACGGCGCATCTACCGAGGTGCCGCTTGTAGAGGGTATGCCTTTGGGCGCTACCAACCCTTATGGCAGAACAAAGCTTTTTATTGAAGAAATCTTGCGCGACATCTATGTTTCTGACAAAGAGTGGAGTATTGTGCTTCTTCGTTACTTTAACCCAATCGGCGCTCACAAAAGCGGTATTATAGGTGAAGATCCTAAGGGTATTCCAAACAACCTTATGCCCTACATTTCACAGGTTGCAGTTGGAAAACTTAAAGAGCTTCACGTGTTTGGTGACGATTATAATACCCCCGACGGTACAGGTGTGCGTGACTATATTCACGTAGTCGACCTTGCTATCGGTCACGTAAAAGCTGTTGGTTGGGCGCTTGAAAACTTGGGTTGTGAAGAAATCAACTTGGGTACAGGTAACGGCACCAGCGTACTCGAGCTTCGTGATGCATTTATTAAGGCATCTGGCAAAGACGTACCATATGTTGTTGACCCACGTCGCCCAGGTGACCTTGCAGAAGTTTATGCTAACGCTGATAAAGCGTTTGATTTGCTTGGTTGGAAGGCAGAACGCGGCATAGAAGAAATGTGTGAAGACACTTGGCGCTGGCAAAGCGGCAACCCTAACGGATACAAAGAATAAACCGAAAGTTTATTCTTGAAATAATAAGTAAAAAGTAATAGTGAATAGGTACGGTGTTTTTGCAAAGCAAAAACGATATATATCGTTTCGCTACGCGAAACACCTTCCTTATTACCTCTTCACTATTACTTTAAATATATTTCTGCCCGTGGCGCAACTGGATAACGCAGCAGATTCCGATTCTGAAGAATGGGGGTTCAAATCCCTTCGGGCAGGCCACGAAAAAACCTCTTTTGTCTACCAAGACAAGAGAGGTTTTTGTGTTCTGTTGAAAAAACCATGGTTTTGTGATATAATTAATTTGATAAATAAGGATTTGACGAGGAGGTGTTCCCTGTGACTGAAAATAGTGTTTGGAAAAAGGCTCAGACAGTAGAACTGAAAGTTTCTGAAAATATCTTGCCCGAATTTAACATTTGCTTTGACAAAAGAATCTCAACAGATGTTGAGCAGGAACTTCGTTCTTTTGTAACTTGGGTGGAAAACAATTATCGTATTCCTATTACCTTGTGGGTCGATTTTGAATACAATCATTATCTGATTAGCCGTAGCGGTAAACGAGTTGGATATTTGTTTT
>JAZUOS010000044.1:0-13702 GCA_045604765.1 Acutalibacteraceae bacterium
GATTAAAAAATCTTTCTTATTCAAGTTATCGCCTCACTTCATTAGAAGATTGGCTCCACCCAACTTATTAAATGTTCCAAGATATATTATAACAAACAAACGTTCAATAATCAATAATATAATTGAAAAGTATGTTGCTGAAAACCGCGAAAACCCTGAGAATAACGGAACAGAAAAGATTATTAAGTTTTTACTTAGCGTTCCGGGACTTGTGAGATGGGGAGTAAGGTTTTTTAAATTGCTTGACAGATATGGTCTGCTTCCGAAGTTTGTTATAGATATGTCTCCTTTCCATAACAGTCTTGTGATTTCAAATCTTATTTCTATAAGAACAAACCATATTTATCACCATTGCTATGAGTTTGGAACAACAGGTGTGTTTATAACTATGGGCAACTTAAGAGAGGTTGCAAAGAGAAAAGGCGGAGAAATCGTTTTTGAACGCTGTATCCCGCTTGGTGTAGTTATGGATGAGCGAATTTGTTCGGGTGCCTATTTTGCGATGGCTTTCAGAAAAATGAAAAAATACCTCAAAGACCCTACCTTGCTAGAAGTAAAGCCCGAGGTAATCAATAAAGATATAGACTAAGAAAAATAATACTTGATTTTATTGTCTATTGGTTTTAAAATAACCTTTAGTATAAAATATGGAGGAATTTGATTATGTTAGTTTCTGCAAAAGAAATGCTTAACAAAGCAAAAGCAGGCAAATATGCCGTAGGTCAGTTTAATATCAATAACCTTGAATGGACCAAGGCTATTCTTCTTACCGCGCAAGAGCAGAATTCACCGGTAATTCTTGGCGTTTCTGAGGGCGCAGGTAAATATATGTGCGGTTATAAAACCGTTGCAGATATGGTTAAGGCTATGATTGATGAGCTTGGCATCACAGTGCCTGTTGCTCTTCACCTTGACCACGGTAGCTATGAAGGCGCTAAAAAGTGCATCGCAGCAGGTTTTTCATCTGTTATGTTTGACGGCTCACACTACCCGATTGAAGAAAATATCGAAAAAACAAAAGAATTAGTTGCAACCTGTAACGAACTCGGCCTTTCACTCGAAGCAGAGGTTGGTTCTATCGGCGGTGAAGAAGACGGCGTTGTTGGCGCGGGCGAATGCGCTGACCCAAATGAATGCAAAATGATTGCTGACCTTGGCATTACAATGCTCGCCGCTGGTATCGGCAACATTCACGGTAAATATCCTGAAAACTGGGCAGGACTCAGTTTCGACACACTCGATGATATTCAGCAGCTTACAGGCGATATGCCTCTCGTACTTCACGGCGGCACTGGTATCCCTGCCGAGATGATTCAAAAGGCAATTTCTTTAGGTGTTTCAAAAATCAATGTTAACACCGAATGTCAGTTAGCATTTGCTGATGCTACCCGTAAATATATTGAAGAGGGTAAGGACCTTCAGGGTAAGGGCTTTGACCCACGTAAACTCTTAGCCCCAGGTTTTGAGGCTATTAAGGCTACCGTTAAAGAAAAGATGGAGCTTTTCGGCTCAGTTGGCAAGGCTTAATTAATTCACAATACACAATTAAATTAAAACTTCAGCACCTACTATTTGTTTTAGTGGGTGCTGTGTTTTTTTGTGCGGACGACCAACGGTCGCCCCTACGCATTTTTATTTATTCTTTTAAAAACGCCGTAGACTCTTTTTGAATCTACGGCGTTTTACAAACAAAAATATTTTTATTTTGCAACGGGTGTTTGCTGTTTAAGGGCAGCGCGTGTTTTGCGAATTTCACCAAGGTTAGCGGTAAGACCTTCGTCAGCGCGACGCATAATGTCGTCAACAAAGTCTTGCGCTGCGCGACGCATCTCTCTTGCTTTGCCCTGTGCGTTAGAAATAATTTCAGCAGCCTTTTCTTGTGCCATTTTAACTATTTCTTCTTGTGCTACCATTGCTTTGGCCTTTTCTTCGGCAGTGCGTATAATACCGTCAGCCTCACGCTTTGCAGTGGTGATAATGTCGGCGCGGTCAGCAACAATGCCGCGAGCCTGCTTGATTTCGCTTGGTATGTTAAGACGGATATCGTCAACAACTGCGCGAAGCTTTTCAATGTCTACTACAGTCTTTTTGCCTGGGATTTTGATACCGCTGTCAAGTACCTCATCAAACTGTTCCAATAATTCGTCAAGTGTCATTTTAATTCATCCTCCGTAAGATATTAATTACAATTTTAATTTTGTGACGATATTCTTTTTAAAACATCATCGTGGATAACCTCGGGAAGAAAATCACTGACATCTCCGCCCATACCGGCTATCTGTTTTACCATACTTGAGCTCAAATACATATTTTGAGCGCTTGTGGTAAGAAATAGGGTTTCTACATTGGGGTTAAGTTTTTTATTGGTAAGCGCCATCTGAAATTCATATTCAAAATCAGACATAGCGCGTAAACCCTTAATTATTGCACAAGCATTTTGCTGCGCTGCATATTCGGCAAGCAAGCCATCATCAATATCAACCTTGACATTTGGTAAATCAGCAACACACTTTTCAATCATTTGTTTGCGTTCTGCGGGGGAAAAGGTGTAATGCTTTTTATCGTTGTTCATAACAACAACTATCAATTCATCAAACATTGCGGCGGCACGGGTAATAATATCAAGATGCCCCATAGTAATTGGGTCAAAGCTACCCGGACACACGGCAATTCGTTTACTCATCGTCTGCCACATCCTTTTTGTAGACGGTTATCAGGGTTTTGCCATAGCGGTAAACCTTGCACACAGCAAAGCCGTTAATTTTTTCGGGCAATTTTAGCTCGCTTGGGTGCTCGCAAAAAATCTTACCGTAATCACTCATAAGAGGAATAATTTTTGATACTGCATCCTCGAGTATCCCTGCCATATAGGGTGGGTCAAGAAAGGCAATATCAAATTTTTGGCTTGAGCGCAAAGCAAAGGTTGCATAATCACTTTTATGTACTTGAGCCTTGTCTGCAAGGCAGGTGCTTTCAAGGTTTTGCTTTACAGCTTTAAGAGATGCGTCATTACAGTCAACAAAAGTAGCGCTCTCGGCGCCGCGGCTTAACGCCTCAATGCCAAGCTGACCGCTACCAGCAAATAAATCAAGTACACGTCTGCCTTCAATATCAAACTGAATGGAACTAAAAAGCGCTTCTTTTACCTTTTCGCCTGTAGGACGAACAATATCATTACCTGCTACGGTAACCAATCTTTTTCCACGGGCAGTACCGGTAATAACACGCATTTAAAGATAACCTCACAGTCTATGTACATAAAATACCAAGATTATTATCGCACTAAATGGGGTGTTTTGTCAACAGTTAATTTTTAAATTTGCATAATTAAAGTTGATGTGTAAAATTTTCTTGATATAATGAAAATGTGATTAACCTATTTTAAAAAATAAACACTATATTATTGAAAGCTTTCAAAAAAGGTGCGGAATAACAATGAATAAGCAAATGGCAGCGCAATTATTGCAAAATAGTCTAAAAGATATTTTTGCGTTTTCTGTATCGCGCTTATATGAAAAACAAGAAGCAGAAGATTTGACAAACGACATTATTGTTGAAGTGCTTTCTTCGGTTGAAAGATTGGAAAATGATGATGCTTTCTATGGTTATATGTGGAAGATTGCAGAAAACACATTCAAAAGGTTCATTAAATCAAAATACAATTATGTTGAATTTAATGAAAACTTTTTTGGAGTATATTGGGAAACCCCAGAAAATATATACATAGACAGTGAAGAACTTGCGCATTTACGACGTGAATTATCACTGTTGGCAAGGCAATATCGCGAAGCGACAATAATGTATTATATTCAAGACAAATCCGTTGCCGAAATTTCAAGAGAGTTAAAAGTAAGTGAAGAGATGGTGAAATACTATCTTTTTAAAACAAGAAAAATTTTGAAAGAAGGCGTCAATATGGAAAGAAAATATGGAGAAAAAAGTTACAATCCTGAAACTTTTGCAATAAATTTTTGGGGTGGCGGCGGCGATAATGGTTATGTATGGCAGACTTTTGAACGTAAATTGCCGGGGAATATTGTTCTTGCAGCATATGAGAAGCCACTTACGGTCAAAGAATTATCATTAGAACTTGGAGTTGCAGTACCATATCTTGAAGACGAACTTGAAATTTTAATAAGAAACAAATTTATAAAACAAATATCTGATAAATATCAAACTGATTTTCTAATATTTAAAACACCATATGAGTTGGAATTTAAAGAAAAAATCCCATCAGCAAGCATATGTAAATCAATCGTTTTTAAGATTAAGGATACAGTTGAAAATTTGTTACCGAAATTTAGAGAAAAAGATTTTGGTATTAAACTTAATGACAATGAATTGAGATGGTTTATAATTAATTTTGCACTCATAAACGCTCTAGGGGACTTTGAGGAATTATCCAAAAATAAGTTTGGTAATTATCCAAAACTTGTAGGCAAGACGTATGGTTTTGTTTATGGGCATGATAACAATTATATATTTAACAGTTTTGAAGGAATTTATGGTTGTTGCAATAATATTAGTGGAACGGCACATTATACAGCCGTAAATTATAATACAATAATTGGATGTCAACGTTGGATGGGTGGCAATATTATCAGAACCGAACGCATGTGTGATTCAATACTTGAAAAAAATGCGGAACCGGATGATGTAATTACGGCACAGCTTATAAGCGAAAATATGATAAAAATTATAGATGGAAAGTTAAAAGCAAATTTTCCAACCTTTACGAGTAAAGAGAATTATTTAATGCGAAAGCAATTAGAGGAAATAATTGATGAGATAGTTTTTTGTATGTTAGAGATATGCAACCTAGCGGTTGGCTTGTTTAAAAAACATACTCCAAAATGTTTTCACGATAGATGTGAGCAACTTTGTTTCGTAAGACACCAAGCAGACGCAATGGCAATTATAGTAGAAAAACTTGTTAACGAAGGTTATTTAGTTGTTCCAAACGAAAAAACAAATTTGACTATATTTGGCGTAAGAAGAATATCGGATAGTTAAACTTCAATATAATTGCAAAATCAGATTGAATGTGATATAATTTCAAAACAATGCAACCTTTTGATTGTCGAATTAGTATTACTTACGAAAGGGGATTTTAATATGAAAAAGTTTATATCAATTATTTTAACGTTTGTTTTTGTTTTATTGTGTGGATGTAGTTCTGACACCAATAACAACAGTTCAGACACAAAAACTGTTTTTAAACAGGAAGTAACAATTGTTAAAATGCCTTCGCCGCCAAAATGTAAAACTACTGATGACAGTTCGGTTGTAAATGAGGTTTTAGAGCTTCTAAATAAGCTAGAAAAAGCACCTACAAACAAAGACGTGATAAATGGTGGATGGAGCACAATGATTAAGTTAAAAATTGATGGTAAGGAATTCAATTACACCATTGGTAGCGTGTTTACCGATTCTGATGGCAAGCAGTATAATATCACCAACCATAAGGAAATAGAAGACGAATTGACCAAAATATATAATGAACTTGATGTTCCCGAGGTTAATTATCCATAAATTTTAAAAATAATAAAAAAATGCTTGATTTTTGATAACACTTGTGGTAATATATTTGAGCATTTGATTTCAGCTTGCCTTAAAAGGTGGGTTTAGTGCCGAAAAATCGACATTGAAGCGGATGGTCCTCTGGCAAAATTTGTTTATGAACGTCTGAAAAAATTTAAGGAGGAAAATTTGATGGATGCTGTTAAAGAATTAGTTGCTTCTCAGCTTAAGGCAGACGCTCCCGAGATTTTAATCGGTAGCACAGTTAAGGTTCATGTAAGAATCAAAGAAGGCGAGAAGGAAAGAATCCAGATCTTCGAAGGTACTGTTATTGCTAAGAACAACAGCGGTATTGCTGAAACCTTTACAGTTCGCCGTGTATCTTACGGTGTAGGTGTTGAGCGTGTATTCCCCGTTCACTCACCAATCGTTGCTAAGGTTGAGCTTGTTCGCAAAGGTCGAGTTCGTCGTGCAAAACTTTACTATCTGCGTGATCGCGTTGGTAAGGCAGCAAAAGTTAAGGAACTTATCGGTTAATCAGACTTTAATGAGTGGGGGACGGGGCATAGCCTTGTCCCCTTTGCTGTATTAATAATTATCAGGAGGTGTTATTGTGGAAAATGAATTTGATATAAATACTGAAGAACAGCAAGAAAATAAACAGGAAAGCATAAAAACCTTTATTTTTGACTGGCTTGAGGTTTTGGTGCACGCTATTATTGCGGTTGTTATTTGCTTCAGCTTTTTCTTTCGCATAGCCACAATTGACGGTCCTTCTATGGAAAACACCCTTTTAAACGGTGAAAGGGTAATTATAAGTAATTTGTTTTATGAGCCCAAGGTGGGCGATATTGTTGTCATTTCTCGCAATAAAGAAAACAGTGTGTTTACAATGAACGATAGTAACACTCCTATTATTAAGAGAATAATAGCCACCGAAGGTCAAACGGTTGATATTGACTTTGAGCGGGGCGTCGTTTATGTAGATGGCATTGCTCTTGACGAGCCCTATACCAAAACTCCCACAAACAGAAAATGGGATATTGAATTTCCCGTAACGGTTGACGAAGGCTGTATTTTTGTGTTGGGTGATAATCGTAACGATTCACTTGACAGCCGTGATTCGCGTATTGGTGAATACGGAATGATAGATACCCGCTATATTTTAGGTCACGCGGTTTATAGAATATTCCCGCTTGATAAGATAGGTAAATTAGATGAGTAATAACACACAAACTATTCAATGGTTTCCGGGGCATATGGCAAAAACGCGTCGCAAAATTGCCGAGCAATTAAAGCTTATTGATGCTGTTGCCGAAATTGTTGACGCGCGCATACCCGTAAGCAGCCGTAATCCCGATTTAAAAGAGATTATTGGCGATAAGCCACATTTAATATTACTTAATAAATGCGATATGGCTGATGAAACAGCCACAAAAAAATGGATTGAGCATTTTAAGTCACAGGGCATTTATGCAATACCTATTGACTGCAAAAACGGCAAAGGAATTAATGCATTTAAGGATA
This sequence comes from Acutalibacteraceae bacterium, assembly GCA_045604765.1. Lineage (GTDB taxonomy): Bacteria > Bacillota > Clostridia > Oscillospirales > Acutalibacteraceae > UBA737. The sequence goes on from JAZUOS010000044.1 coordinate 7,048, forward strand.
CCGTTAAAACTGTTTTAGCTGATAAGCTTGAGGGTTACCGCGCTAAAGGTATGGTTGGCAAGCCGCTACGTGTTATGGTGGTTGGTATTCCAAACGTGGGCAAATCATCTTTTATTAACCGTATTGCAGGCGGCGGTCGCGCTAAGGTTGAAAATCGTCCGGGTGTTACACGAGGTAACCAGTGGTTTACTATTGACAAAGAGCTCGAGCTGCTTGATACACCGGGTGTTTTGTGGCCCAAGTTTGAAGACATCACAGTCGGTGAGCATTTAGCCTTTACGGGCGCTGTAACCGACCGTATTATTGATACCGAGCTACTTGCTATGCGACTGCTTGAAATACTTATACCTTCGTATCCTGAATTGCTTGAAGCACGATATAAAATAACCGAATTTCCCGAAGACAGTTATGATGCATTGTGTCTTTTAGGCAAAAAACGCGGTATGATGATTCGTGGCGGCGAAACCGACACCGAGCGCGCTGCAAATATGTTGCTTGAAGAATACCGTAACTGTAAAATCGGTAATATTACACTCGAAAGGGTTGAATAAGGTGCCTGACTTTTCTTGTGAAAAAGAAGCGTTAAATAAAGGTTATAAATTTGTTTGCGGCGTTGACGAGGCAGGTCGTGGCCCGCTTGCCGGTCCTGTTTGCGCGGCGGCTGTTATTTTGCCCGAAAACTGTGAGATAGAGGGGCTTAACGACTCTAAAAAAATTAGTGAAAAAAAGCGTGAAATTCTTTTTGATATAATAAAAGAAAAGGCGATAGCATATAGCATAGCGTACGGAACTTTAGAGGAAATTGAGAAATACAACATTCTTGAAGCCACATATATTGCTATGAACCGCGCTATTGACGGTCTTGAAACCCAAGCTGACTTTGCCTTAATTGACGGCAATCGTGTACCAAAGGGTATTAAAATTCCATGCGAAACGGTTGTAAAGGGTGATTCAAAGTCTTGCTCAATTGCCGCGGCATCAATACTTGCTAAGGTAACACGTGACCGATTGATGTTAGAGTATGATAAAAAGTACCCACAATATCTTTTTGGCACACATAAAGGCTACGGCACAAAAGCGCATTATGAAGCTATAAAACAGCACGGTGTATGTGAAATTCACCGTCTGTCATTTCTAAAAAATGTACTCGGGTAATGAGCGTTCCGCCGCTATAGGTAAGGCGGGTGAAGACTTTGTTGCGCAGTACCTAAAATCAAAAGGGTATATAATAATAAAACGCAACTGGCGTGACAGCCGCTACGGCGAGATTGACATCGTTGCCGAAAACCGCGAGTGTGTTGCTTTTGTTGAGGTTAAAACAAGGCAAAAGAATTCGCTTGTAAGCGGTCTTGAGGCGGTTGATTTTGGAAAACAGCAGAGAACTAAAAACGCTTCGCAGACATTTATGAAAAGGCTTCGCACTAATTTGCCGCCAAGGCTTGATGTTGCTGAGGTAACCGTTATTGATGAAAAAGACGGAATTTTTCAATTTGAATTAAATTACATTGAAAATGCTTTTTAGGGTGATTTTATGCGTTTTTTTGATTTGCATTGTGATACGGCATATAGATGTTATCGTGAAAATTTACTGTTTACCGATAATGCTCTTGCCGTTACACCGCAAAAGGCAAAGTCTTTTGATGAGTGGCATCAATGCTTTGCTATATTTATAAAAGACGGCATACAAAACCCGTTCGAATATTACAAAAATGCACTTAAAAATTTTAAAAACCAATTAAAAAACACGCCCGATAACTTGACGCCGATTTTTACGGTTGAGGGCGGACTTTTAATTGAAAACGATTTAAACCGCATTGAAACTATGCATAATGACAAAATCCGCGCATTAACACTTACCTGGAACGGCGAAAACCAAATCGCAGGCGGCGCCGATACCGATGTCGGTCTTAAAGATTTTGGTAAACAGGTAATAGAATGGCTCAACCGTTTTGATATTGCCGCCGATTTATCGCACCTTAATAAAAAATCATTTTGCGGCGCTATTGAACTTGCCCAAAAGCCAATTATTACACACTCTTGCCTTGAAAGTGTTAATATTCACCGCAGAAACATCGATGACAGTCAGCTAAGAGCATTGGTCGAAAAAAATGGTATATTCGGTCTTTGCTTTTATCCAGTGTTTTTGGGTGAAGGCGATGTTTTTGAAAATATATACAAAAATATTTTTCATATACTCGATATGGGGTATGAAGATTATTTAAGCATAGGTTCCGACTTTGACGGCGCTGATATGAATGAAAAGCTTTGTGATATATCAGCGGTACCAACGCTTTATGAATATTTAAAATCACATAATATCAATGAAAATATTTTAAATAAAATTTTCTTTGAAAATGCATATAACTTTTTTACCAAGGGGAATTAAAAAATGAATTATATAAGCACAAGAGATAACTCAAAAAAAGTTTCGTCGGCATTTGCCATAGCTCATGGCATTTCGGTTGAGGGCGGACTTTTTGTGCCTGAGAGCATTCCGGTTTTAAGCCGTGAAGATTTTTCAAAGCTTTCAAGCCTTGATTATATAGGCAAGGCAGAATATATTCTTAAAAAATATCTCACCGATTTTACCGAAGAAGAAATTTCTTATTGTGTAAAGGGTGCATATACAGGCAGCTTTGATGACGAAAAGCCCGCCGCAATTGCTCAGCTTGGTGACAATATAAATATATTAGAGCTGTGGCACGGACCCACATGTGCGTTTAAGGATTTAGCGCTTCAGTTGTTGCCATATTTACTTACAACATCTACTAAAAAGGTGTCTGACGGCAAAAAAACCGTTATTTTGGTTGCAACATCGGGTGATACCGGCAAAGCCGCTCTTGAAGGCTTTAAGGATGTAGAAAACACCGAGATTATTGTTTTTTATCCAAGCGAAGGTGTAAGCCCAATGCAAAAATTGCAAATGGACTCACAAAAGGGTAACAATGTTAATGTTTGCGCAATAAAGGGTAATTTTGACGATGCTCAAACGGGCGTTAAAAAGATATTTACCGACCCACAAATTAAAGAAACTTTAGCAGAGAATGGTATGGAGTTTTCCTCGGCAAACTCTATCAACTGGGGCAGACTTGTGCCGCAAATTATTTATTATATTTCGGCATACTGCGATATGCTTGCAAAAGGTGACGATTTGCCAAAAGGCTTTAATATCGTTGTTCCTACAGGTAATTTCGGCAACATTTTGGCAGCATATTATGCTAAAGAAATGGGCGTGCCCGTAAATAAGCTTATATGCGCGTCAAACGCTAACCGTGTTCTTACCGATTTTATAAACACGGGTGTTTATGACCGCAACCGTGATTTTTATACCACTATGTCACCGTCGATGGATATTCTTATTTCAAGCAATCTTGAGCGTATGCTTTATATACTCGCAGACGGTGACGATAAATACATTGCCGAGCTGCAAAACAGTCTTTCTACTGACGGTAAATTCACAGTAAATGATACAGTGCTTTCGAAGCTGCAAGCTCTTTTCTACGGCGCTTGTTGTGATGATAACGGCACACTTGAAACAATTAAAAAGACATTCCAAGAATATGGCTATCTTTGCGATACACACACTGCTGTTGCAGTAAACGCTTACGATCAGTATGTTGCAAGCACCGGTGATAACCGACCCGTGCTTATTGCATCAACAGCATCTCCATATAAGTTTGCAAAGAGTGTTTTATCGGCGCTGTCAAACGAAATTCCTGAAAGTGAATTTGATACTGTTGAAGCGTTATCTAACCTTACAAACACAGCAGTTCCAATGCCGCTTGCAGAGCTTAAAAACGCTACTGCTCGTTTTAAGGATATTTATGACAAAACCGATATGTATAAAGCGGTTTGCAAATGCTTAGAAATAAATTAAAACAAATATCCGACTCTTATCGAGTCGGATATTGCCTTAGTGTTACTGTCTTGCCTTAAAGGTATCGCAACAGGTTTCACTGCAGGTGCAGGCTGTGCGGTTACCAACCTGAATACTGCCTGCCGAGCAGGAGTCGTTTTCGGTGTGGTGAACACAGTTTTTAACACTGCATTTAATACAGGCTTCGGTTTTACAATTTGCTGACATATCCATTTTAACTCTTCCTTTCTTGGCTTAAAGCCAATTATATTATCTGTATTTTTTAAAATAATATACAAGGTAGGTGAAACACCAAAATGAATCTATTTACCATTTCGGATTTGCATTTGCCGCTTGGCGTAAATAAGCCGATGGACATTTTCGGCGGATGGGATAATTATGTCGAGCGACTCGAAAAAAATTGGAAAAAATTAGTAAATGACCAAGATACTGTGGTTATCGGCGGTGATATTTCATGGGCAAGTTCGCTGTCAGAAGCAAAACCCGATTTTGAGTTTATAAACACTCTACCTGGAAACAAAATAATTTTGAAGGGTAATCACGATTATTGGTGGGGCACTGCAAATAAGATAAACGAATTTTTAATTGAAAACCAATTTGACACAATAAAAATTTTGCATAATAATTGTTACAGTGACGGCAAAATCGCTATTTGCGGTACTCGCGGTTGGATATATGACGGCACTGGTGAACGCGACCAAAAGGTTATTTTGCGTGAGGCAGGCAGACTTGAAACATCCATTAAAACGGCAGTCGAGTCGGGCACTACACCCATAGTTTTTCTTCATTATCCGCCGGTATACGCTGAATACACTTGCGAAGAAATACTAGCGGTTTTGCACAAATATGATATAAAACAGGTTTATTACGGTCATATACACGGCAAGGGGATTTTTAATGCCGTTAATGAGTATGATGACATTAAACTAAAGCTTATAGCCTGTGACGGTGTAGATTTTACGCCCGTTTTTGTAACTAAATGCGGCACCTTTGAAAAAGCTTGATTTTTTAATTAATTTACTGCAAATATGTCAGTAAAAAAGCCTTGCATTTTTTGCAAATTATGGTATAATCAATTTAATTTAATATGGAGTCTTATGGACTTTATACGGAGGTATATTAAAAATGACTTTAAAAGAAACAAAAAAAATTGAAACTAATCGCTATCAACTTGAAATTGCTATCGACGGCGAACAGTTCCGCGAGGCAATTAAGCAGGCTTATCGTAAAGAGGGCAAAAAAATCAATGTTCCCGGCTTTAGAAAGGGTAAGGCACCTCTTCACATTATCGAAACCTACTACGGTAGCGAGGTTTTCTTTGAAGATGCTTTAAATCTTCTTTATGCTGATGCAGTTGAGGCTGCTATTAATGAATCAGGTCTTAAAGTAATCGACGATAAAATGGATTTTGATCTTGTTTCAATTTCTAAAGAAGACGGCGTTGATTTTAAGGTAAGTGTTACTACATACCCTGAAATCACACTTGAGGCTTATAAGGGTCTTAAGGCAGAGCGTCCGCTCGTTAAGGTTGAGGCTGCTGAGGTTAATGCCGAGATTAAGTCTTTGCAAGAGCGTAATGCCCGTATGGTATCTGTTGAAGACAGAGCAGCTAAAAAAGGCGATACAGTTGTTATTGACTTTGAAGGCTTCCAAGACGGCGTTGCATTCGACGGCGGCAAGGCTGAGGGTCACTCTTTAGAACTCGGCTCAGGTCAGTTTATTCCGGGCTTTGAAGATCAGATTATCGGTAAAAATATTGACGATGAATTTGATGTTAATGTTACATTCCCCGAAGAGTACGGTGCAGAAAATCTTGCTGGCAAGCCCGCTGTATTTAAGGTGAAACTTCACGAAATCAAGCTTCGCGAGCTTCCCGTAGCTGATGATGAGTTTGCTAAGGATGTAAGTGAATTTGACACACTTAAAGAGCTTAAGGCTGACCTTAAGAAAAAGGCACTTGAGCGTAAGAAAAAGGCTGCTGAAGAAGCAGTTGAAAACATTCTTGTTCAGCAAATTGTTGACGGCATTAAGGGTGAAATTCCTGAGGCTATGTTCACAAATCGCCTCAACCAGTCGGTAGAAGAATTCGGTTACCGTTTACAGTCACAGGGTATGAGCCTTGATTTATATTTGCAGTACACCGGCAGCACTATCGAACAGTTTCGTGAAACCTTCCGTCCACAAGCTGAGATGCAGGTTAAATATCGCCTTGCTCTTGAAAAGATTGTTGAACTTGAGGGTATTAAGGCTGATGAAGAGGCTGTTGAAGCTGAATTTGCTAAAATTGCCGAGGGTTACGGCGTAGAGGTTGACAAGGTTAGGGCTGTTATTCCCGCTAGCGAGGTTGAAAAGGACGTTGCTGTTGGTAAGGCTATCGACTTTGTAAAGGCTAACGCTGTTATCACCGATGCAGTTGACGAAAAGAAAGAGGCTAAAAAAGCTGCTGCCAAAAATGCAGAGGAATAATCTGTTTATAATTTAAAATTTAAGTTCATAATATACAGTATTGGAGGTATTTTGCTATGGATATGACTTTAATTCCTTACGTTGTTGAACAAACAAGCCGTGGCGAGCGTTCTTATGATATTTTTTCGCGTTTGCTTAACGATAGAATAATTATGCTTAACGGTCAGGTTGACGATGCATCTGCAAGCGTTATTATCGCTCAGCTTTTGTTCCTTGAAGGTCAGGACCCCGATAAAGATATAAGCTTTTATATCAATAGCCCAGGTGGCTCTGTTTCCGCGGGTATGGCTATTTATGATACTATGCAGTATA
>JAZUOS010000045.1:0-19305 GCA_045604765.1 Acutalibacteraceae bacterium
CCATTTCTACAATAACCAACGCATACAACTTAAAACAAAACTGACTCCGCTCGAAAAACGAAGTCAGTATATTGCTTAAAATTTAATTTTCGCTACCATAGAGCACTTTTTTGTGCTGTCCGCACAAATTGGGGCGGTTCAATTGGATTTCACTCTTGTTTTATGCGGTTTTTTCGACTATTGCCGCCATTACGGTTATATCATCGGGGCGTGTACCCGCGCATCTGCGACGGGCACAGTCGCAAATATGTTCGGCAAGGTCTTGCGCTCCGCCGTCACCCCAAAGCTCAAGCTCTTGGCGTATCCATTCAGTGCCCTCAAAGGTAACTCCGTCAGAAACGAGTAGTATTATATCGCCCGATTTTAGCCTTATTCCCGCGCGGTCAAACGAAACCTCTTTTAAAATCCCTATGGGCAGGCTATGGCTTTCGGCTCTGCCCGAATGGCCATTTCGTCTTACAAGAGTTGGCGCGGCACCCGCCTTATAAAGCTCAGTACTGCCTGAAAATAGGTCTATGCTCGCAATATCCATAGTAGCAAGTGACTCGTCGCTTGATTTAAAAAGCATAGACGAATTAAGTATTTTAAGCGAGCAATCATAGCCAAAACCCGCTTTAAGCAGTCGGGCCATAAGTCCCGATGCCATGGCGCCGTCAACTGCGGCTCTGCCGCCTGTACCCATACCGTCGCTTAGCACCATTATAAAATGGCCTTTGCCGTCGTTAAAAAATTTATAAGAATCGCCGCAAATGGCACCTGCTACTGCAGGGCGCTGTTCTACACCGATATCCACCCTTAAATTCGCGTGCTCATTTACGGTAAGCAGAGCGCTGGCGCCCGTTTTGCTAATGTTTGGTATATCAAAATCGCGTTCACACGCCAAAGATAACAGCTTCATTATTTGCAGTCGGTTAAGCACGGTGTCATTAGCTGTTTTTATTTTCATTTCAAGTGAAAGTCTGCCAAATTTGTCGACCTTAGCCGCGCTTTCAAGCGTGGTTATTCCTATTGTTGTAAGCGCCGACGCCGCCGATTCGGCAGCGCGCGGGTCAAACTGCTCACCGTTTGAAAAATCTGTGGCTAACTCGCTAAGCATTTCTGATATACCCTCAAACTGCTCTGACACCACCTGCCGCACCTCGTCGATGCGATTTTCGGCGGCAATTAGCGACGCGTATGCAGCGTATCGGTTTTTTACGGTATCCTCCATCTTTTTAACGCGCAAACACCTGCCTCTGAACTCGTCTAAAACGGTATCGTTTTGTGTGTCAACACCTTTTATAATGTTTATCATCGCCATTACCGCCTCGGTGGTGGCGGCGTTTTTGCTTTCCCAGCAGTGAAGACGCAGCTTACAGCCCGTGCAGGCATCTTGCTCTATATAAGAAATAACGGTTTTAAAATCGGGGGCGTTTATTTTGCCGAGCTCTTGTGATACCTGCGACACCGTGTCCGACACATCAAGCAACGCATTAGAGGCAAGATTTAATCTAAGTCCCAGCGCGGTGCCACCTGAATTTTCCAAACTGACGCTTGGTGCGCGGTAAAAAAATTTGTTTAGGGCTATGCCCGCTGTTCGAGGTATTAATAAAAAGAGGACGGAGCCTATTAAAATTTCGGTAAAAAAAGCGGCCGAACCATCCTTGAATTGCACAAGTGAAAGTCCGATTATACCGGTAGCGACAGCCGAAAGAGCTTGAGCGTATTTGCCAAGACCACCAAAAACGCCCGCAGCAAGACCAGCAAAGGCATAAATGCCGAACCCGCCCTCAAAACTATTGGTTACCGCGGCGGCAAAAGACATTGCAATGCCACACACACAGCTTGCGGTAGCACCGCCGTATTTAGCGGCAGCAAGAATTAAAAACACGCCGATTATATTACCCAACGACAAGCCAAACACAAATGTTTTTGATATGCCTATAATAATAATCGTGGCTGTTGAAATCGCGCATATAAGTCCGTGAGGAGACAGCCCAGCGTGACTTCCGTTAAGAGCGACAAAGGTGTGGCGCACAATAAAAACACCGCCAAAAACAATTAAACATTCCGCCGCAAGAAGCAGAGCATCAAGCGGCACACCGCTATAGCTTATAACGCCCGTAGCCGCATTTGAAAGAAGCGCCAAGGCGCCTAAAAATATAGGATTTTCACAAAGCTTTTGATAGTTTGACAGCAACAGCCGTACGGCAACAATGGCAAGCAGCGCCGCTATGTATCTAAAGCCGCCGCTTGCCGCGGGTAAAAAATAACCTATAAAGCTGCCTATTGCCACACTTGGTAAAAAAACGCTGCTGCAGCCACCCAAAAAAACCAAGCCAAAGGGCATAAGCGAGTCAAAAATTATGCCGCGCGATGCAATAAAGCCAAGCACAGCCGTTAAAATATGTAGTCCTATTGCTGAAACAAATTCCTTTTTTAAGGGTGTAAATCCGTCCTGTTCGCGTTTTATTAAATCCTTCATATCAAAGACCCTTTCTTTTAACATCAGTTTGGGGATAAATTCTCATATTTATTATATTGGCAAGGAATTGAAATTTTTGTCAAAGAGGGGATGAATAAATTATGTTTTTTTGTCTTTAAAATGAAAAAGAAAAGATATTATATTTTTTAAAAAACTGCAAAAACTATCATAGGAGGGATTTTATGACAAACAAACCTTTAAAAATGATGATTGCAATATTTGTGCTCTTGTGGTTTCTTTGCGTAACGGTGGGCGCGCTTTCAAAAATTGGATCTACGGGCAGCGAGGTCAGCAAAATTCAAGGCCGACTTAAAGAGTGGGGCTATTACGGCGGCGCGGTGGACGGAATATTTGGCACGGCGACGCGTGATGCCGTAATAAAATTTCAAAAAGCGAACGGCCTTGTGCCCGACGGAATTGTGGGTAGCAAAACGCTTGCTGCAATAGGTATAAGCGGGGGTGGTTCCTATAATTCAGCCGATTACGAGCTGCTTGCGCGCATTATATCTGCTGAGGCGCGAGGCGAAACATACTTAGGTCAGGTGGCGGTAGGCGCCGTTGTGCTTAACCGCATAGAGCATCCCTCTTTTCCCGACACCGTGTCGGGTGTGGTTTATCAAAACGGGGCTTTTTCGTGCCTTTATGATGGGCAGTTTTATGAACCGATTTCTGACAGCGCCTATTCTGCCGCGCGTGACGCGCTTAACGGACTCGACCCCAGTGGCGGTGCGATATATTACTATAACCCTAAAACCGCAACAAATAAGTGGATTCGCTCGCGCCCCGTTATAACGACTATTGGTCGGCATATATTTTGTAGTTAAAATTAAAACGAAAAGAACGCAACCACAATAGATTGCGTTCTTTTCGTTACGGAACATTTTTATGCTGTTTTAGTAGGTGCTGTGTTTTTAGTTTAATTGTGCATTATGCATTAATTTTTAAGGCTTTGCATAGGTGCAGGTATTCTGCCGCCGCGGTCGATAAACTTTTTGGGGCTTGCTGATAGATTTACGTCCATAATAGGACCTTCACCCAAAAGCCCGCCAAAGTTTAGTTCTTCACCGGCCTTTTTGCCAATAGCAGGTATTACACGAACGGCGGTGGTTTTTGAGTTTACCATACCAATAGCCGCTTCGTCGGCAATTATTGCCGAGATAACTTCACTTGGTGTGTCACCGGGAATTACCACCATATCAAGACCAACCGAGCAAACAGCAGTCATTGCCTCAAGCTTTTCTATTTTAAGGTCGCCACTGCGTGCCGCCGCGATCATACCCTCGTCTTCCGATACAGGAATAAATGCGCCCGATAGTCCACCTACCGAGTTGCACGCCATAACGCCACCCTTTTTAACAGCGTCGTTAAGCATTGCAAGCGCGGCGGTAGTGCCGTGTGTACCGCAAACACCGAGTCCGATTTCTTCTAGTATTCTGGCTACCGAGTCGCCAACCGCTGGGGTTGGTGCCAAAGACAAGTCCACTATGCCAAAAGGCACGCCAAGTCGTCGTGCGGCCTCACTGCCTACAAGCTGACCCACGCGGGTAATTTTAAAAGCGGTACGCTTTATTGTTTCTGCTACGGCACCCAAATCGCCATCACATTTTTTAAGCGTGGCATACACAACACCGGGGCCCGACACACCAACGTGAATTACACAGTCAGGCTCGCCCACACCGTGAAATGCGCCTGCCATAAAGGGATTATCCTCGGGAGCGTTACAAAAAACTACCAGCTTTGCGGGACCAATACAATCGCGGTCAGCAGTAAGAACGGCGCTTTCCTTAACGATTTCGCCCATAAGCTTTACAGCGTCCATATTTATGCCCGCTTTGGTAGAGCCAATGTTTACCGAAGAGCATATATTTGTGGTTTCATTTAGTGCACGGGGAATAGATTTTATAAGCTCGACATCTCCCGCTGAAAAACCCTTTTGAACAAGTGCCGAATAACCGCCGATAAAGTTTACGCCAACGGTGTCAGCCGCGCGCTGAAGCGCGTGCGCATATTTAACTGGGTCACCGCCCGAAACGGCTACAAGCATAGAAATAGGTGTTACCGATATACGCTTATTTATAATCGGGATGCCGTATTCCGATTCAATGTCTTCTCCCGTTTTTACAAGGTTGCCCGCGCAACGCACAATTTTGTTGTAAACCTTTTCGCAAGAAATATCTATATCGTTATCGGCGCAATCAAGCAACGATATGCCCATTGTGATTGTACGAATATCAAGGTTTTCTTGCCTTATCATATTTATGGTTTCTAAAATATCATTAAGATTAAGCATATAAATATACCTCTGTTAAATGCGATGCATAGAATTAAAAATATCTTCGTGCATTACATGAATTTCTAAATTCATACTTGCGCCCAAAGCCTGCATTTTTTCGGAAAAATCTTTAAAATTGCAGTTAAGACCCGAAATATCGGTAAGCATAACCATTACAAACATATCTTGCAAAACCGACTGTGTAATATCAATAATGTTTACGTTATACTCGGCGCATGCGGCGCTAACCTTGGCGGTGATGCCGACGGTATCTTTACCCATAACCGAAATTACTGTTTTTTTCATAAAAATCCCTCACAGTTTTAAGTTACTGATATTATACAACACACTATTACCATAAGCAAGTAAAAACTCACTCTTGACGAATTTTTTTACCGGATTTAAAATATATATTAATGTAGAATTGCGAAAGTGAGTTTGTATGAAAAGACTAATGTGCGTAATGCTTTTGTTGGTGCTGCTGGTGGGTTGCTCAACAGCTGAGCCTGATATTACACAAAAGAAGCAAAATTATATAACGGGTGTGTGGATGTCGTATTCAGAGCTTGATACTATGCTGCAAAAAGATTTTAAAGCCGAGTTTAGCGCAGCGGTGCAAAACTGCATATCAAGAGGCATTACCGATATGTTTGTTCACACAAGACCGTTTTGCGATTCGTATTACCCGTCGCAGTATTTTCCGCTTCGCGAGTCAGCCGCTGTGTACGATTTTGACATTTTAGAGTATATGATAAATACATGCCATCAAAGCGGCATAAATTTTCATGCGTGGTTAAATCCTTACCGTGTGCGAACAGCCGACAGTGATATATCTGTTTTGCCCGAAAACAGCCCCGCAAAGCAGTGGCTGACCGATGATAGTGTAGATAACGATGCAAATGTATCGCTTATAGGTGGGGTGTATCTTAACCCCGCTTCAAGCGAGGTGCGGCAGCTTATACTTGACGGCATACGCGAAATTGTTGACGGCTACGCCGTAGACGGCATACATTTCGACGATTATTTTTACCCCACAACCGAAGCCACCTTTGACGAGCAAAGCTACATTGCATATTGCAATGAAACACAAAAATCGTTGTCGCTTGCTGACTGGCGACGCGCTAATGTAAACGCGATTATAAGCGGTGCATATACCGCGATAAAGTTTAAAGACAAAGATATTGTTTTCAGCGTTAGCCCGTCAGCCTCAATAGATGAAAATTATAACAAGCATTATGCTGATATTGCCACGTGGGTAGATAACGCTTGCGTTGATTACATAATACCTCAGCTCTATTTTGGTTTTGAATATCCCGACCGTAACTTTAAATTTGAAAATTTGCTTAAAACGTGGCAAAAAGAAATAGCCTACACCGAAGCAAAACTGCTTATTGGTCTTGCAACATATAAAATCGGCACCCAAAACGACCCCGATAAGCAAGAGTGGGCAAACGGCAAAGAGGTAATAAACCGACAGGTAGATATATGTAAAACCGACCCCGATATATCAGGTCATATATATTTTTCATATTCGTCAATGTGTGAATATGTGTAATTAAAAATCAAAAAGCAGAGCAAAATGCTCTGCTTTTATATCTTTAATTTATTAAATTTCTTCATAAGGAACATAAGCTGGCACATATGTTATTTCGCGGTAAAATGCTGCTTGCGCCGCTTCGCTATAGGGCGTCAAGAAAAGACTGCCTACAATGATAGCGCCAAGCGAAAGTATTAACCACAAAACAACTCCAACCACACCAATATAAAAAAGAGGTATTAGTACAAGCATAGGTACAGCACATAAAAACCCCCAACCAATAAAGCTGAAGTGCAAGCAAAACAGTCTCCATCTGTTGCCGTTCATAATGCGACGTGATTCGGTTATGGCTTCATTAACCGACATTTCAGGGTGCTCGGCTAAAATATACGGCGTCATTGCATAACTGTACGATTTTACAATACCGGGAATAATAAACAACAACGTCCAAAAGAAAATATAAAGACTTGTTAGCAAATTCATACAAAAGCCCGTGCCCAAACGGTTGAACTGTGAGAATAGGTCTGAAAAAGCGGCGGGCTTGTGGTCTATGAGGTTAAGGTTAAATTTTGCGTACCCAAGCTTTGCGGCGCCGCCCACAATGAATGTAACCAAGGCCCAAGCAAAAATAAGCAAAACGACACAAAGCAATACGAGCAAGGCGATCTGAGCACTCTCATCAAGCTGCAAATTATTTAACGAATTGTTTGATGAATCATTGCTGCTCGAACTGCCACCGCCACCTGATGAAGCGATTGTTCCACCCAATAAAGAAGCTACAAAGCCCGTCAGAACCGCAACGCGCCAATTACCTCTTAACGCGTCAAGTGCAGTCCGCTTAAAGTCCGCTGCGTATTTCATTTAAAACACTCCTTTTACAGCATATTTGTTTAATACAAGTGTATAAAAACAAGGCATAAAAGTCAAGTAACAATAATGTAAACAGTAATTAATAATCTTGACTTTTGTTTATAGTTTATGTATAATTGATTTTGCTGATTTAATATGCGGGTATGGCGGAATAGGGCGAAGCGGTGCACCGCACCCAGTGGGTGATGAAGGTGCGACGCTGAGGTGAAGAAATAAGGAGCAATGCGATGTGCTCCAAGCGAGCAGTGCGACTATATTTCTGAGGGAAGCGCGCCATTTCTTTCGCAATACTACAGGGCGCGGCTGCCCTAAAAACAATTTAATATATGCGGGTATGGCGGAATAGGCAGACGCGCTAGATTCAGGTTCTAGTCGGGGTTCCTCGGTGCAGGTTCAACTCCTGTTACCCGCACCACGAAAAAAGAACTAACCATCTGGGTTAGTTCTTTTTTTCGTTATAACAGTTTCATATACGTGTCGCCGAACAATTGCTCGGCAAACCACACTTTTTTTACAGTAAAGGTTTTGCCGCTTAGGTATTGCAAAATGCCGCTGTCTGTGGTAAAATCAAATGTCAATTTATATGAGTAAAGCGCTTGCTTATCAAATCCCAGCTTTTTGTCGTTTTGCAATTTGCCGTATTTTCCGTCACCTAAAAGCGCGTGGCCTATAGACGCCATATGCGCGCGAATTTGGTGGGTTCGACCTGTAATCAGCTCAACCTCAATAAGAGAAAGTCCGCCCTTTGAGGCAAGGGTATTGTAACGGGTTTTAATGGTAAGGTTGCTATCGGTCTTTTTGCCGCTTAAATACACCTTGTTTTTATCCTCGTTTTTTTCAAGGTACCCCTCAAGTGTTTGGCTTTTCTTTTTGGGGGTGCCGTGAATAACGGCTAAATAGCGTTTGTCGATTTCGCGGTCCTTTATTTTATCACAAAGAATACGAAGCGCTTCGGCGTTTTTAGCGGCAATAATAATACCGCCTGTGTTGCGGTCAATGCGGTTGGCAAGGGCTGGCTTAAAGCTGTTTTCGCAGTCGGGCTTGTATTCGCCTTTTTGATATAAGTAATGCTGAATTCTGCCTATAAGCGTATCGCGATATTCATTTTTGTCGGGGTGAACAATAAGACCTTGCTCTTTATCGGCAAGTAAGATGTTTTCGTCTTCATAAACAATGTTGAGTCTTGCGGGCGAGCTTAAAAAGTCATATTTTGGCGCGACTTCAACAAAAAACTCGTCGTTTATGTAGGCATCGACCACGTCGCCTATGTTAAGACGGGTTGATATTTCACCGCGTTTGCCGTTGATTTTAATGCGCTTGGTGCGAATGTATTTATACATAAGACCTTGCGGCAGAGTAGGGCAAACCTTGGTTATGAACTTGTCAAGACGCTGGTTTGCGTCGTTTTTAGTAATGGTAAAACTTTTCATATTAAAATCCTTTTAAAGAGGTATTAAATAATGGACAATATACACGACGGTCATCGCGACCGAATAAGGCAGGAGTTTTTGCAGCACGGCTTTGATCAGAACACACCGCCTCATAAAATATTAGAGCTTTTGCTGTTTTACTGTGTGCAGCGCGCCGACACCAACCCCATAGCGCACGAGCTGATAAATAAATACGGCAGTGTGGCCGCTGTGCTTGACGCGCCCATAGAAGAGCTTGCCGCATTTAAGGGGCTTAGCAAGCGGAGTGCTGTGCTGCTTAAGCTTATAATGCCAACGGCTCGCCGTTATATATATGATAAGTCGGCGCAAAAACCGACTTTTGCCAACCTTGACAGCATCGGTAAATATATTCTTAGCCGCTATCTTGGTGAAACGCACGAAAAGCTTGGCGTTTTGTGCCTTGATGCAAAGGGAAGTCTTTTGCGTTTTGATTTTTTAAGCGAGGGCGATATTGCAAGCGTGGGTATATCTATGCGTGACCTTGCAAAACAAGTGCTTGACTGTGGCGCTACTGCAGCGGTGCTTTGCCACAACCATCCAAACGCAATTGCGATTCCGAGTGACAGCGATGTGCGTCTTACAAAGGATGCGGCAGAAACACTATCTAAAATCGGCGTTCAGCTGATAGACCATATCGTTGTGGGCGATACCGATTTTGTATCTATGGCGCAAAGTCAACAATACGGCTATATTTTTGTGCCGAACTAATTATACTATTTATAAAAAGTAAAGTCAATTACATAAAGGTCAGATAAAATGAGTAATTTTAAGTTGTTTAAAAAAGGATTAAAAAACGGAATACCGATATTTTTGGGTTATTTTGCGGTGTCTTTTACTTTTGGCATAGCGGCGCGCAAAGCGGGTATTAACTCGTTTGAGGCGATACTTATTTCGGCTACCAACCTCACCTCTGCGGGTCAGTTTGCTGCAATAGGCGTTATGGTGTCGGGCGCAAGATATATTGAAATGGCACTCACACAGCTTGTTATAAATCTGCGTTATTGCTTAATGTCGTCATCGCTCTCTCAGCGATTTGATACAAAAATGAAAGGGTATCACCGCTATGCTATAGCCTTTGGTGTTACCGACGAAATTTTTGGTGTGGCAAGTGCGTACCCGCAAGAAAATGTGCCGCCCGCGTATTGCTACGGACTTATAGCGGCGTCCTGGCCTGGTTGGGTAGGCGGCACAGCGCTCGGTTGCCTTTCGGGCAGTATTTTGCCAGCGAGCATACTCAGCGCATTGGGCGTGGCACTTTACGGTATGTTTATTGCAATAATTGTGCCGCCTGCTAAAAACAACAAGGTGTTGCTTGGTATTGTTATAATATCAATGCTATTAAGCCTCGGCTTTGCCGTAACTCCTATACTAAAAGAAATATCGTCGGGCTTTAGGGTAATAATACTTACCCTTGTTATTGCGGGCGCGGCTGCGTATTTCTTCCCAATAAAAGAGGAGGGCGAACGCGATGCAGAATAATATTGCCCTTTATATGTTTATAATGGCTGCGGTGACATATCTTATAAGAATGCTGCCGTTAGCGCTTATAAAAAAGAAAATCACCAACCGATTTTTTAAATCGTTTCTTTACTATGTGCCGTTTGTAACGCTTGCGGTTATGACTTTTCCGGCAATTCTTGATGCTACCGAAAGTGTGTGGTCGGCGGCAGCAGCATTTGCCGTGGCAATGATTGTGGCCTACGCCGGCGGCGGACTGCCCATAGTGGCAACCATATCCTGCGCGGTGGTGTTTATAGTAGAATTATTTATTTAATGAATAGTGAATAATGAATAGTGAATAATTTCGGAGTTTCGCACAGCGAAACGACAAAAAAAGTCCCGACAAAGTCGGGACACAATAATTATTCATCATTCATTATTCATTTTTAATTTTTAAAGTGCTGCTTTAATCTTTTCAATCATTTCAGCATACTGCTCGTCGGTAAGATAGGTTTTGTTTGGGTTCATCTGGAACACGCCGCCCCATTCGTCACCGCCATTGTATTTTGGCACAATGTGCATGTGTAAATGACAACCCGTGTCACCGTAAGCGCCGTAGTTCACTTTATCGGGGTTAAAGGCTTTGTGCACTGCATTTGCCGCGCGGCAAACGTCAGAGATAAAAGCGTTTCTTTCTTCTTCACTAATGTTAACGATTTCGCTAACGTGGTCTTTGTAAGCCACAATAACACGGCCTGGTTTTGACTGTTCTTTAAATAAAATAAGCTGGCTCACAGACAAGTCACAAATAAAAATGCCAAACTTGTCAAGCAATTCTCCGCCCATACAATATGCGCAATTTTGGTCTTTCATAAAAAAACTCCTTAATATAAAATAAATTTATTTTTCGTGCCAAAGGGCAAGCACATTGCCTTCGGAATCAAAAATCACCTTTGCAACGCCGCCTTTTTTGCTGCCGAACAGCGGCTGTTCAAACGTTCCTTTAATATACCAACATTTGTTTACTTCGTCAAAAAATGCTTGATATGGTTTTTCATCTTCCATATCTTTTTCGCCATATGTTTCTATAAAAAGCTTATCGGCTTTTGAAATGGCGTCGTCGGCATCTTTGATTTTTTCGACGTTTATATCTTTGGTAAATTCTTCAATGTGATAGGAGTAATCGTCGATGCTGAATTTTCCAACCTCTGCATTTTTTTGAGAACAAGATAAGAATGTAACACATAATAACAAAACGCAAATTAAAACAAAAAAACATTTAACGTAAGTTTTAGTCATACAGCAACCCTCCTACATACATATTACCACAAAAAAAGAAAAGGTTCAACAAAATGTTGAACCTTACTTTTGTTAAGTACCAGACTAATTAGCCTTCAACGATAGCCTCTACGGGGCAACCTGCTGCACATGCGCCGCAATCCATGCATGCATCTGCATCAATTTCGTACTTGCCGTCGCCTTCAGCGATAGCGTCTACAGGACAACCGCCTGCGCAAGCGCCACAGCTGATGCAAGCATCAGTAATTTTGTAAGCCATTGGTTACACCTCCGCCCAATTGGAATAAGAAACAGTTTTTAAATAAAAACTTGTTTTTTATATTGTAACAACATTCGACCAAAAATGCAAGGGGAATTTTATTCTTTATTGTCGTCAGACTTTTTTGGTTTGTGTCCGCCTAAAATTTTAACATATTTGCGATTTGTTTTATATGGCGCACCTTCGCTGTCTTTTGGCTTTACGGTAAGATTACCCGTAATAAAGTTTACGTCGGTAACAATACCAACACCTTGCTCGGTTTTAACGGTAGAGCCAATGGATGGGGTGATAGAATTTAAATATTCATAAGAGTCCTGCTCATAGTTAAGGCAGCACATAAGTCTGCCACAGCTACCCGAAATTTTGGTTGGGTTAAGCGAAAGCCCTTGTTCTTTTGCCATTTTAATAGATACAGGCAAAAAGTCGTCAAGAAAACGCTTGCAGCAATATTCCTGACCGCATATACCAACACCACCAAGCATACGAGCCTCGTCGCGAACGCCTATTTGACGCAATTCTATGCGTGAGTGGAAGTGGTTTGCAAGGTCTTTTACAAGCTCGCGGAAATCTACGCGACCGTCGGCGGTAAAGAAAAATGTGATCTTGCCGCCGTCAAAAGAATATTCAACTCTTACAAGTTTCATATCTAATTTGTGCGCGGCAATTTTTTCTTCACAAACCTTAAAGGCGTCGGCCTCTTTTGTTTTGTTGTCTTGCAGCCGTTGCATATCCTTGTCATTGGCAACGCGCAACGCCTTTTTAAGCGGGGGCACAACGCGTTCGTCGTCAACCTCGTGATTGCTTTCGGCAACTGTGCCAAACGCCAAACCGTTAGCGGTTTCAACAATTACATTATCACCAATATTATATGTCTTGCCGTCGGGCGAAAAGTAGTAGTTTTTTCCGCTATCCTTAAATTTAACTGAAATAACCTTTGTCATATATTTACCTCTTTATCTATCTAAAAGACCTTTTGAGCGGCTGACCGCAAGGCTTATAAGCAGCGGCATATTAATATTGGTAGCCAATAGGTCTAAATAATATTTAGTGTCATCAAAAAGACGGTCAAGTACCCTTGCGTGCGAAGAACCTTTTTTTAATTTGCTTGCCACACAAACGGCAAGAGTGTTAAAAAAATTCTCCGCATCGGAGCGACTCTTTTCGAGTGGAGTGAGTAGCTTTAACATTTCATATTCACTGCCTGAAAGCAATAGGTCAATAAATTTGTTTGCCGCCTCGATGTGAGTGTTATCATCGCTTTTTTCAGCAAGTAATGACAACAGCACACAGCGTGAAATGATGGTGTCAAGCAGCATTGTCTTTGACGGAACAAGTAAAACAAACACAACACTTGCGGGCGGCTCCTCAAGAACCTTTAAAAGCGCGTTTTGCGCCTGCTCATTCATACGGTGCGCATCTTCAATTATAAATACTCGGTGCGAGGCTTGATGCGCTTTTACAAAAGCATCGGCTCTCAGCTCACGAATTTGCGCTACCGATAAAAACTTTTTGCCGTCAAGCGCCGACATGCGTGTTATATCGGGGTGTGAGCCAACGTCTGCCAAATGACAGTCCTTGCACACACCGCAAGGCGCCCCCTCACCACTGCAAACGGCGGCAGAGGCAACATATAACGCTAACTCAAGATTTGCATTGTCGTTTTCGCCCTCAATCATTATCGCGTGAGGTATGCGATTAGATTTAATAAAATTTTTAACCGAAGACTCAATTTTTTTGTTTTTGACAGGAAAAATCATAGCACAAAGCCAACCTTTTTCATTGCCTTGAAATAGGTTTTGCGAGCAACTCTTTCGGCACGGGCATCACCCTCGCGGAATATTCGCTCAAGCTCGGCTTTGTCGGCAATAATACGGTCGTATTCTGCTTTGATGGGCGCAAGCTCGTCGGCAACGACTTCGCCAACCGCCAACTTAAAGTCGCCATAGCCTTTACCCTCGAATTCTTTTTCGACCTCGCTGGGTGTTTTGCCTGTTATAACGCTGTAAATTGTGATAAGGTTTGAAATGCCCGGTTGGGTTTCACTCATACGAACACACGCCTCGCTGTCGGTAACGGCACGCTTAAACTTACGAATAATGGTATCACGGTCATCAAGAATTGCAACCCAAGCGTTTGGATTTTCGTCTGACTTAGACATCTTTTTTGCAGGGTCCTGAAGCGACATAACTCTTGCGCCGGCCTTTGGAATATACGGCTCAGGCACTTTGAAAACATCGCCGTAAAGATTGTTAAAGCGAATAGCAATATCGCGTGCTATTTCAAGGTGCTGCTTTTGGTCGGCACCTACAGGCACAAAGTCGGGCTGATAAAGCAATATATCAGCAGCCATAAGCACAGGGTAAGAGAAAAGACCGACGTTTACATTATTTGCGTGTTTAGCCGACTTATCCTTAAACTGTGTCATACGTGACATTTCGCCAAACTGTGTATTGCAAGAAAGCAACCACGAAAGCGCGGTGTGCTCGGGCACGTGTGACTGAATAAACAGAGTGCTCTTTTCAGGGTCGAGTCCTAACGCTAACATAATAGCATAGGTTGAATAAATCTGTGCGCGAAGCTTTGCGGGCTCTTGACGCACGGTAATAGCGTGCAGGTCGGCTACCGCATAGGTGCAATCAAATTCTTCTTGCATATTTTTCCAGTTTTTAAGCGCGCCCAAATAGTTGCCCAAGGTGAGCATACCGCTTGGCTGAATACAGCTTAAAACCTTTTTCTTGTCACTTGTAATAATTTCTGCCATAGGTGAAACTTCTTTCTTATGAATATAATTATAAATATAATATCATAAAACAATAAAAATTACAACATATAAATATGCAATAAAAATTTTTGAAAATATTTTCTTGACAAAGGACAGTTGTTGCGTTATAATATTCGAGCCGCATATTGTGGGCTTTGTAAGTTGCGCCCGAAATTTAGGGATGCACGCCTATCTTTAGCGAGACTGTAAAATATCAGGCAGGTGTAAAAAATGTACGCTATTATCGAAACAGGCGGTAAGCAGTATCGTGTAGAAAACGGTGATGTTATCTACATTGAAAAGCTTGACGCAGAGGTTGACTCAGAGGTAACCTTCGACAAGGTCGTTGCTGTTAGCAACAGAACTTTAAAGGTTGGCAAGCCCTATGTTAAAGATGCTTTTGTAAAGGGCACAGTTCTTAAAAACGGCAAGGGCAAAAGGGTAACAGTATTTACCTACAAGCCCAAGAAGAGCAGCTCACGCAAGATGGGCCACAGACAGCCTTACACAAAAGTACAGATTACCGAAATCGGTTAATTTAGTATGACACGTGTAAAATTTCTGTCAAAAGATGAAAGACTTTACGGTTTTGAAATTTTAGGTCACAGCTCAAGTGACTGCGATGATTTTGAGGGCAAAATCGTGTGCGCGGCAGTTTCAAGCGCGGCGTATATGACGGCCAACACCATTACCGAGATAATCGGTGACGGGTGTGACATAACTGTAGACGATGCTTTAATGCGCGTAGGGGTTATTGCTCCAAGTGAAAAAACAATCGCAGTGCTCGAAGGCCTTAAGCTTCATTTAACCGAGCTTTCAAAACAGTACAGCAAACGAATTAAAATCACTACGGAGGTGTAGATAATGTTAAAGTTAAACATTCAGTTGTTCGCTCATAAAAAAGGTATGGGTTCAACCAAGAACGGTCGTGACAGCGAGTCAAAGCGTCTTGGTGTTAAGCGTGCAGACGGTCAGTTCGTTCTTGCAGGCAATATACTCGTTCGCCAGAGAGGAACACACATCCACGCAGGCAACAATGTTGGCCGTGGCTCTGATGACACTTTATTCGCACTTATCGACGGTAAGGTTAAGTTTGAGCGCGTAGGTAGAGATCGCAAGCAGGTTAGCATCTACGCTGTGGAGCAGTAATTTAAAAACAAATTTTAATTGGGCGGCGAACTTTTATAAAAGTGCAGTCGCCCAATTTTTTTGAATCTTAATTTTAAAAGGTGATATTATGAAAACTTGTCATGTGTGTGGCTTCGCTTGCGAAAACGATGCCGAAATTTGCGCCTTGTGCGGTGCAGAGCTTAAAACCTTTGAAATATACGAAAAAGAGCTAAAAGCGGAAGAAGAGCGAGAGGCAAAAAAAGCCGCCGAAGAAGCTCTGATTGTTAAAAATCCGGTGCTTGCAGCCAGCGTTGACAATGTGGTTGCGGCAGAAATCTATAAAGATGTTCTTCGCGATAACGGCATCATTTTTACCTGTGACGAAAGCGACGACGCTATGCAGATAGTGTTTGGCGGCGGCTTCAGCGCGGTAGAAATTTATGTTAATGAAAGTGATCTTGAGGTAGCGCAACAGCTTTACGAAAACGTAGTAAATGCTCCTACCGATTTTGAGGATAACTTTGAAGGCTTCGAAGAATTTGAGGAAGAATAAAATATGTTTGTAGATATAGCAAATATACACTTAAAAGCGGGCGCAGGCGGCAACGGTGCGGTATCCTTTCACCGTGAAAAATATGTAGCAGCAGGCGGTCCCGACGGCGGCGACGGTGGTAGAGGCGGAAATATTGTTTTTCAGGTAGATGATAATTTATCTACCTTGGCAGATTTTCGCTATAAGCGTAAATACTGCGCCGAAAACGGTGAAAACGGTAAGGCGGGTCGCTCAACAGGCAAATCGGCGCCCGCGCTTTTAATAAAGGTTCCGCGCGGCACGGTTGTAAAAGAGACCGAAACGGGTCGCATAATTGCCGATTTATCTGATGATGAGCCCGTCATCGTAGCAAAAGGCGGTAATGGTGGTTGGGGTAACACCCATTTTGCAACCTCAACCCGTCAAATACCCCGCTTTGCAAAAAACGGCAATCCAGGCGAAGAGCTTGATGTAACGCTTGAATTAAAGCTTCTTGCTGACGTAGGTTTAATAGGCTTTCCCAATGTGGGCAAATCAACCTTTTTGTCGGTTGTAAGTGAGGCAAAGCCTAACATTGCAAATTATCACTTCACAACACTTACCCCTGTGCTTGGCGTAGTGCGTATGGGTGAGGGCAGCTCGTTTGTTATGGCGGATATTCCCGGTCTTATCGAGGGCGCAAGTGAGGGTATAGGCCTCGGCCATGAGTTTTTGCGTCATGTAGAGCGTTGCCGATTACTTGTTCATGTAATAGATGTTTCGGGCAGCGAGGGTCGTGACCCAATAGATGATTTCGAAAAGATAAATGCCGAGCTTGCAGCATTTAGCGAAGAGCTTACCACTCGTCCTCAGGTGGTTGTAGGTAACAAATGCGACCTTATTGAAGAGGAAGATATAGCCAAATATGCCGAATACTTTGAAAGTAAAGGTTATAAATTCTTTGCTGCTATGGCGGCTATTGCCGAGGGCACGCAGGATGTTATAAACTTTGTGGCAGCCGAGCTTGCTAAATTGCCTGCTATAAAGGTTTATGAGGCTGAGCCTAAGCCACAGCTCGATTTGACTGTAGACAAGAAACGCACATTCAACGTTCGTGTTTGCGACGGTGTTTATTTTGTTGAAGATGCGCCGTGGATTATGGATGTTATGAATAACGTTGACCCTGACGATTACGAGTCGCTGCAATACTTTGAGCGCGTAATGCGTCAGACAGGTATTATTGACGCACTGCGCAAGGCAGGCGTTCAAGAGGGCGACACTGTAAGCGTATATGACGTCGAATTCGACTTTGTGGATTAAGGTTTGAGTAAAATTGCCCACAGCACCGCTTTTCGTGCGGAGCGGTATAAATTATACAGCAGCTGTACTTTAAAACGGCACTATGAACAATTTTCTTTCAAACCAATATCGTAGGGGCGATTCACGAATCGCCCGTCATTACATAATTAAAGGTATATAATTTATGGATAATGTAAACTTATTAAGTCCATCGGTTTTGGCGTTTGTAGGTGAGGTTGCGAGCGCGTCCTGAGGACGATGAAGCGAGCAAAACGAAGCGCCGCGGTCGTAAGGCGCGCCACGCTCCAAGTGAGCGAGGCTTACGGGAACCGCAAGAGGTCCCCGACAGTAAGTTTTTATAAAGGTATGAAATATTATGGATAATGTAAATTTATTAAGTCCATCGGTTTTGGCGTTTGTCGGGGATGCGGTTTATGGCCTTATGGTACGAACTCGCCTCGCCGAAATCAATCGTTCGTCGGGTGATTTGCACAGTCTTTCGGTAAAATACGTAAGCGCGGTAGCGCAGGCAGAGGCTTTTAAAAAAATAGAAGCCGACCTCACCGAAAAAGAGCTTATGGTTTTCAGACGCGGCCGAAACTTCCATACGGGCAATACGCCAAAAAGCGCTACAAGCGGTGAATATCACACCGCAACAGGTCTTGAATGTTTGTTTGGCTTTTTGCACTTGTCGGGTCAAACCGACCGAGCAAAAGAACTGTTCGAAAAGATATGGTAAAAAGTATATAAACTAAAACCTCCGTACAAAATAAATGTGCGGAGGTTTGTTTTATGAGAAAAAAGACTTCAAAAATTATAATTGATGCAATGTATTTTATTATAGGCGCCGCGGTGTATTCTGTGGCGGTTAATATGTTTTTATCGCCAAACGGCATATCTCCGGGTGGATTTACGGGTATTGCCACTGTGTTAAATCATTTGATAAAGATACAAACGGGCATAATGCTTTTTGCGCTTAATATACCTGTGCTTGTTTTAGGATATATAAAAATGGGCGGTAAATTCATAGTAAAAACATCACTTGTTACGGCGCTGGTATCGGTAAGTATTGATGCATCGGCGCGTATTTTGCCTCCGCTTGAAACCGACAGCATTTTGGCGTCGCTGTTTGGCGGAATACTTATGGGAATTGGGTTGAGCCTTGTTTTGCTTCGGGGTGCCACTACGGGCGGCATTGATATTATCGCAAAGCTCGTTAACCGCAAATACCGTCATTTAAGCGTTGGCAAAATAATTTTGATGGCAGACGGCTTTGTTATTTTGTTTAATGCCTTTGTTTATAAAAATGCCGAAACCGCTCTTTACTCGGTGGTGACGATATATGCCGCAACGCGCGCAATGGATATTTTGCTTTACGGCGCCGACCGCGGCAAGATAATTTATATCGTAACAAACCGCCCTGATTTGATTTGCCAAGAAATAAATAATACCGTAGGCAGAGGTGTAACAAAAATGTCGGTGACAGGCGGCTACACGGGGGAGAGCCGCACAATGCTTATGTGTACCGTGCGAGCCCATGAAGCCGCCGCGGTACACGATGTTATAAAGGAATATGACGACCGCGCTTTTATAGTTGTCAGCGACGCAGGCGAGATAATAGGTGAAGGTTTTAAGATGCAAATGTAAGTAAACACACAACATCTTGTGTTGTGTGTTTATGCCAACCTCTACATAAAATATTTACCTAAAACCATTCGTTATATTGCACAAAAATATTTTTAAAACTTCGTGAAAAATATAAGAAATTTTGAGTAAAAAATGCTTGATTTTTTGCAACACTTGTGTTATTATCATATGGCACGCTGCGAGAATGCGGCGTAAAACATGCGTTGATGCGGGAGGTGGCCCATCTCGAATGGGGAAATTTCCGCGGAGTATGTCCGATTTTAAACCGGGCGAAAGAATTAGGAGTACATAAAGAAACTTGCGAGCTTTGTGTACAACGGCAAAGCGATTTGCCGTCCGGAATTGACTGTGACCCCAGACAATCCGGTTTTATAATGTGCTTTGA
>JAZUOS010000046.1:0-56880 GCA_045604765.1 Acutalibacteraceae bacterium
AAAAAAATACAAAAAATTACGATTTTTTTCTTGACATAACGGCATAATATTGTTATAATGTTTAGGCTGTCAAAAAGCAGTATGATTCATTAGCTCAGCTGGCAGAGCACATGACTTTTAATCATGGTGTCCGGGGTTCGATTCCCCGATGGATCACCAAAAGAAACTCCACATAAATGTGGGGTTTCTTTTTTTAAAATAATTCACCCCCTATAACAGTGTTTAATATACTGTCATAGGGGGTGTAAAATGAATATAGCAATACTATGGGCATTGATTGCTACAATTGGGACATGGCTACTTACTGCTTTAGGTGCAGCAATAGTTGTGTTTTTTAAAGCACCAAAACAAAGCATTTTAAATTTAATGTTAGGTTTTTCGTCTGGTGTTATGATTGCCGCATCCTTTTGGTCACTGCTGCAGCCTGCAATAGATCGAGCAGAATCAACCCTAAAAGCGCCGTCATATATCGTTGTTACGGCAGGATTTTTGTTCGGTGCTGTCTTTATATGGGCTTCTGATAAAGCCGTATCCTACGCAATTTTAAAGGCGAATTCTGATAATATCAACGAAAAGAGCAAATTAAATCGTGTTATAATGCTGATTTTATCGATAACATTGCATAATATACCCGAGGGCTTGGCGGTTGGCGTTGCCTTTGGTTTACTTAAGCAAAATTATACAAACAGTGCGCTGATGGGTGCTATTTCAATTGCAATAGGTATAGGACTACAAAACTTTCCCGAGGGGGCTGCTGTTTCACTGCCACTTAGAAGGGAAGGGTACTCACGAAAAAAAAGCTTCTTTTATGGGCAACTATCGGCAGTTGTTGAACCAATAGCCGGTTTTATTGGCGCAGTATTGGTGTCTACTATAGAAACAATTTTACCGATTGCATTATCGTTTGCAGCGGGCGCTATGATCATTGTAGCAGTTCACGAATTAATACCTGAATGTCAGCAAAACAAAGCAACACAACCTTACACAGCAACTATGGGTATTATAACGGGATTCGCAGTAATGATGCTTCTTGATGTAATGTTAGGATAGTGGAAGGTGCTGCACAAATATTTGTTAAAATTTTAACAATAGGCGTTAGGCCGATTATAATTAACGGTTATGTTTTGCCTTAAAAAGCATATTTATATTCTTTGTGAAAAAATGTTAGGTGATACGGCAAGACCGATATAAATTTATTTAATGATAAATATTTCATCGAATTTTTAAAGCATTTTAAATGCTTAACGTTTAATACAATATCATATTTAATAATATAAAATTATGAAAACGTGCTAAAAGATGCCTCAATGTATATGTAGGCTAAAATAGTCGCTGCTTCTCATCGAATAGAAATTTTTCTGACATACAATGTATCGTTTAGGAAAAAGTTATTGGATGAGATTTTTTATAAAAATAAAATTATATAATAAAAATATGTCTAAAAAGGAAAAACTCAATAAAGTGAATAACAATAATTGCTATAAACTTCATTGAGCATTAAGTAAAACATAAATAGTATTAATACAATAATTATATCAGTAATTATTTAAAATCAGCAAAATTGACAAAATCCGCATAAAACCAACGAAAGACTTTATTTGCATCCTGAAACCACTACCCTTAATTATACAAAATATTCATTTTGTACAATTGGTACATACAAAGTACGTAAATCGGGACACCGAATATTTTTGGGCTCAGCTGCAGCATAATAGCGTTTGGCTCTCTGCCCTGACTAAATTGGTATACATTGACCCTAAACGGTATCGGTCTATATTACAAGACGGACAACATAAACGGACAACTATACCAAAGCACAAACAAAAGTATTATTGTCTGTCAAAGGTATCGTAATATTGGAGGTTACAATATGAGAGAACGAAATTTGAATTTAGGTACGGATTATATCGAAGGGTCGGCCGAGTCTTTTCAGTTTCCAGAGGATACGTTTACCAATGACGAAGTAAACGCTCGCTTTGACGAGCTGCTGAAAGAATTTTTTGGTTGATAATAACTAAAGTTCACCCCTCTTTAGTTTTTTAATTCTATATGAAAGGAGGCTTTTTTGTGAAGGTAGTTGGTTTTAAGCGTTCTACTGGCGAGTATAAAGGTTATAACTTTGATAAAATTCATATTCATTGCTTGTACCCTGCTAATGAGTCTAAAGAACAGTCGGGACAGTTATCTACAGTGATAAAAGTCCCTATAGCTCTTTTTGAGCAGTCAAATATATCTCTTGGTGACGAAATTGAACCTATTTACGATAGGTTCGGCACTCTCATTGGCTTTAATTAGTATATTTTACGTGCACGGTAGATATAAATCTTGTTGAAAGGAGCGCCTTTTATGGCTGAAAATGCAATGACTGAATTTTTGACTAATATAGGTACATTTTTCACCCAGTCAGTTACCTGGCTTGGCGATGTACTTGATACTATTGTAGCTAACCCTGCCTTGACGGTTATGGTTCTTGCTATGCCTATTGTAGGTTTTGCTGTAGGTCTTTTAGGTCGTCTTATCCGACTTTAATAATTTCCTTTGGGGCGGGGGCTTGTCCCCTGCCCTTTTTTTTGAGGTGATTTTATGAAAAAATATCATAAAATATCAATTTTTATCGTTTTATTCGCTCTCATCAGCGCTTTGTGCTTTATTCCTGTATCAGCTGAAGGTTACTCTTATGAGGCCTTGCCAATATCTATAACAAAGACGTGGCCTGCGAATATATCATATTCACAAAGCGTTGATAATTACGTTACAATTAATGTACCTTATCCAGCTTTAGCAAATAAAGTTTCTACTATTTGGACTTGTCACAATTCCGATACTAAAAACTACTATCATTATAAGTTTGTATTTGTAACTTCAATTATTGAACCGTATAATTTTACGTGTACATTTGACGGTGTAGAGTATGAAGTTAAAAAAGACTATAACGTTGAAAATACTTACTATATCGAAATTGAAAATATCAAGATAAGTTCTCCGTCTGCTCGTTTAGATTTCAATTTTACTTTTTCGTCTAATACAACAGGTTATCTTTATTTTATGGCTTACTATCAATACTCTGATTTAAACCCTATTATTGATAATCAAAATGAAAATACGGATAAGATTATTGAAAATCAAAATGAAAATGCAGATAAGATAGTCGGAACTTTTACTGAAGGTGATTATGATGATTGGTCTGATACTCAAGATACTGTTGATGATTATAATCAAACTGAAAAAGTTATCATTGATGTAGCAAATGAAAATTTAACTACTGTTAAAGGTAACGTTTTCGATAATTCTCTTTTTTCGCCTGATAATAAATTCTTTAAAGGTTTTATTGCTATGTCCGGTGTAGTAGAAAAATTTTCTATTTTGCCCGGTGTTGATGGTGTTCTCAAATATTCTATTGCTTTTGGTATCATGGCATTTGTCTTAGGCCTTATTACTACTGTTGTCAGAGTTCGGAGGAAATAAATATGGGTTTTTTAGATAGCTTTATTAATTTTCTTAATCTTATAGTATCGTATATTGGCGGTATTATTGGCTCTATTATAGGCTTTTTTGAATTGATTTTTGAAAGCTCTACAATGTTTGCCGTTCTTGTTGGTTATCTCCCTAACTTCCTTCAGATAAGCGGAATGGCTGTTGTATCAATCGCAATATTTAAAGCTGTATTTGGCAGACAGGGGGCTTCATAATGGTCGGTTTTATCAATTTAATGTATGATTTTTATAGCGATTTAATGGCTAAGTTAGATTTATATGTTTTTCAGATAGGTTACGTTAACGTTTCTATTCTTGATTTAATGTTAGGCGGTATTATTTTAACGTTTGCATTCGGCTTCCTGTGGCGAGGTGTTAAAGGATGATAGTACTTGAAATTATCAGCTCAATTTTAACTATTCCTACAATTATAACCAGGTCTTTTCTTTTAATGTTTGTTTTCGGTATTCTATTTTTATTAATCAGAGGTGGCAATAAATGAGCTTAACTAATTTACTTTTATTCTGTCTTTTGTTTGTTGCTACCGTGCACATTTGTATCAGAGGTGAATGATATGACTCAATTAATTACTTACCTGCAGGAGCTCATCGGCTCGACCGACGGTTTTTGGCATACTTTCGACAGTAATAATAATTATGCTACTTGGAATTGGGATTACGGTATGCTTTTCGAATATTTCGTTGCAGGTGTCATTGTTTGCATTGTAATTTCTAATGTTTTTAAGTTCCTTCGTGCTTTAGTTAATTAGGAGGTATCAGATGTTTAATTTTTTTAAAAATCGCTCTGAGGTCAAATTAGAGGACGTTGACGATAAGCAGCTTAAAAAATTTCGGTCTATATTTAATAAAAAGTATGTTCTAAAGGTCTTATTAGTTAAGTACTTACCTTTTGCCGTTCTGCTGCTTGCCGGTAAGCTTCTTTTCGCTGGTCTTTGGTGGCTCGGTTGTACAATGTTTTATGACCATAGAAAAATTTATGGTTTTAAACCTGTAGTTCGTGTGTGGTTCGGTGTTCCGGGTTCAGGTAAAACTTCAATGGCAGCATTACTATCGAAATTTAATCAGAAGCAGCATATCAGAGTCCTTTCTAATTTCGAGCTTAAAGGTGCTTATAAGGTTCAAGCTTCTGATTTGGGTGTCTATGACATGAGCTTCCAGGGTGACGGCTGTCATACTATTCTTGATGAAGCTTCTTCTGATTTCGATAACCGTAACTTTAAAGGCTTTGCTAAAAGTGAAGCAAAAGACTATTTTAGCTTCCACCGTCATCAGAATAATATGGTTGACGTCTTTAGTCAGGGTTATGATATAGACAAGCGTATCCGAGACAGGACATCAGCTTCAGGACTGTTTCATTTAAAGAAATTCCCTGTTCCCGGCTTCGTTATGTATCGTCAAATAAGAAAGATACTTTTCATTAAAAAAGACGATAAACAAATCGTTGACGGGTTCCAATATCTTGGCTTACCTCGTTTTATTTACTCTCGCAGCGTTTGGAATGATTTTGATACTCTTGACCTTTCTCACTGCCCTAAAATTAAAAGAGAATGGCAATTATGGGATGATATTGTTAAAATTGATAAAGATTAAGAATTACGCAGCGTAAAGTTTACGCTGCGTAATTCGTTTGAGGTGATATTATGAAAAAATTCTATATTATTCGTGAGGACGGTAGCAGCATATTTGAATTGCCCTATCCGAAGGACTTTTGTATACATTGCTTATGCCTTCTGATAGAAGACGGTCAGAGGTATCGGCTCCTGGCATC
The DNA here is from genome assembly GCA_045604765.1 of Acutalibacteraceae bacterium. GTDB lineage: Bacteria > Bacillota > Clostridia > Oscillospirales > Acutalibacteraceae > UBA737. The sequence goes on from JAZUOS010000046.1 coordinate 5,262, forward strand.
CACTCAGCTGGAACACATTTCCTTGTTTGCGTGTGACGGCTCTAAATTTAAGCTGCAGCTTAACCTTAGGGAGTCCAGGGTGCCCTAGCTTGCAAATTTCGCACCCCGAACTGTATAACGGGGTGTTTATAAGAAATTTATCTTGACATCAGGCTAAAAAGGTGCTATATTGTAGATGAAATAAAATTTGTAGGGGTGCAAATTATGTTTGATAAAAACACTATAGTTCCATGCGTTGACTGGTTCAGAGGAATAGTTCCTATTGATGACGTTAAAGAGTTCTGCAGACATTTAGAAGAAATTGACAAACGTCTGAAGTTCGATAACTTCGATTATGACGGCCGTAGTATGCTTAACTTTAAAAAACGTTACCTTCACGTTGAGGTACCGTCTTTGACTTTTGCATTCAACCCGATTAATGATGAAGAAGATTGTTTATACGCTGACCCAGACCATAACAATAAGCACATACTTTTCTCTTTGTCTGGTGACGCTATTCGTTACTTAGGCAACGACTCGTTGCGCACGTTGTTATATTGGCTACATAGTGTCGGTACCAAGTGTACCCGAATTGACTTTGCACTTGACTTTTTTGATAAGGAAAACGAAATCGTTCCTCTGATGCAGGAAGGCTGCAAGAATTTTATGTGTCCTGGTACACGTGAACTTACCGTATCGGGTAAAATTAAACGCTGCGCTTCAAATTGGCAGTGTTACATAAATGCATATCCTGACGGAATTCTAAGCTACAACTATACCCTGGGTAATCACGGTTCTGACCACGGTATGTTCCGTCTTTACGATAAGAAATACGAAACAATGTTCGGTCGTAATAAAAGAATCGCCTCCGAGATTCTCGAAGGTCGTGACTATTGGTATCGTGCCGAACTTGAACTACATAACGGTAAGGACGTTCCCTGGGCAAATGATGCTTTCTCTCATTTGATAAACGCTGATTTTAATTTATATGCAGTTTTCGGTCATTGTATAGACAGTTGGTTTTCTTTTAAAATTCGTGTTTTTGCATCTAAAGTTGAATACGATGACGTTGACCTTTGGGAAGAGTTTATCCAAAACCTAATTACCAATATTCATTTTGTATAATTCGAAACTAGATTTCAGAGGGGTGTTCTCTTTTCAACCTTTTGTGTAAATATATTCTTTTGTCAAATTGGATTACATTAAAATTATAAAAAGCACAAATCAAAATAAATGAATTGTGCTTTTTATTTTGCAAGCGGATGGAATTTTGCATACGACTGCACATATTTGCTCTTTATAAGCTGTGCATATATTTGTGTAGATGATATATCAGAATGACCAAGCATATCTTTAATGTCTTTTAGCTGCGCCCCGTTCTCAAGCAAATGAGCTGCAAACGAGTGACGTAGTGTGTGAGGGGTAATATCTTTTTTAATACCTGCTTTATCGGCATAGTGCTTGATTATCTTCCAAAAGCCCTGGCGCGACATAGGTTGTCCGTTCATATTGGTAAACAACCTTTCCTCTGCGCTGTTTTGAACAAGCGCAGGTCGAGCTATGGTGCAATACTCGGCAAGGTGCTTTGTGGCCGCAGGATAAAGCGGAACAATGCGTTCGTGCTTGCTGTTATGCATATGTATTATACCAATTTGAAGATTAATATCGGTTATGCTAAGCTCAATAAGCTCTGACACCTTAATGCCTGTCGCATACAGTACCTCAAGCATTGCCCTATCACGAATACTTTTATAATCGTTACCGTCGGGTTGTGACAAAAGCTGCATTATTTCCTTTGAATCTAATACGTCAGGTATTTTGCGTGCAGTTTTTGGTCCTTTTATATCTTTTGTTGGGTCATTATCGATTACGCCTTGTGACAACAAAAAATTGAAGTATGAGTGTAATGATGCAACCGTTCTTGTTTTTGTGGCATCAGATTTACCGATAAAGGTTAAATATTCAATGTATTTGACTATATAGTTCTGATTTACCTTTTCAATGCTTTTAGCACCGTTTTGTGAGCAGTAAAGTAAAAATTGATTAACATCACGTAAATATGCGTCTAATGTATTTTTAGAGCATTTTTTAGTGGTTGCGAGATAATTTTTAAATAACTCTAAACATTTATTACCCATTACTACTCACCTACCTTTCGGACTTAAAAATTAAAAAATTTAATGAATAACAAATTAAGAACGATATCGATAACTGCGCATATCAGTGAAATGCTTAAAAAAAGTAAATATTTACCGCAATAGTCTTTAAAGCTTATATAAAGGCTTGCGGGCTTGCTTCTCGGTAGTGTTAGCCTTGCAATTAGTAGCGAAAAATCAATAGAATGCCTTGCCGCGAAAAAGCTGCAAACGGTAAAAATTGCCGTTGGCGGAATAAGTATTATAGCGTTAAATGCTATGCCACTTAGTCCGTGTGTGGCGTAAAGCTGCGATGATATGCTACCACAAAATATTCCCTGCCACAAGGTTATAAACGGTGTCACAGCAACGCCAAGCATCGAACTACCTGACAAGAAATATAAAATCAACACAATTAAGTAACATAAAAAACTGAATAATAGCTTTTTAATAAATGTGCCGTTACTATGTAGCGTTAAATAACTTTTAAAAAATGCTCCTGTGGCTTGTGAGAGCCAACTGCTTTTTGATAAAACAGTGGACCCCAACGCAATACCAGCAATAAACATTACGCAAAGAATGATAAAAATTTTATTTAGGGTTACATAATCGAGCAGTTTGAATCTCTTTAAATTTACTATTATTCCCTTTCTCATATACAACATCTCCTTTAAGACAGTATATGAGATATAAGGACAAGATATGAAACACTATATTTTGTTAAAAATAAATATAACACTCAAGATATAGTGTTTTTTCTTGTGTTTATGTAAACCTAAAAACTATTTTGGGTGCAAAAAACACACCGCTTTTCAGGGTGCAATATAGTTATACAACAAATAATGCGTTATGTCAATTACAAAATTGTAACCTTTAAAAGTATTATGTAAACTTATTATGTAAACCACACAAAATGTATTGATACCCTATTTATGTAAACCACAATTTGTTGTAAAATACCCCTTTAAAAAATATTTTTTTATGTTATAATATTTTTAAAGATTTAATTGGAGTGTTTTATATGAAAAAGACAGTTATTATTACAGGCGCATCTAAAGGTATCGGTGCTGCTATGGCGATTTTATTTGCAAGAAAGGGTTATAACGTTGTGATTAGTTATAACGATTCGTATCAATTGGCAAAAATGCTCTCCTCTTCCCTATCTTCACAAGGGTATAATGTTGTACCAATTAAGGTAAACGTTGCGAATAAATTAGAAACCGATATTCTTATTAAAGAGGCAGTTTACAAGTTTGGTTCGGTTGATGTGCTTATTAACAACGCTGGTGTGGCGTTTAACGGTCTTATTACCGATACCGAAGAATTTGATTTTGACAAAATTTTTGATGTTGATTTAAAGGGTGTTTTTAACTGTTGTAAATCTGTAACACCCGTTATGGTTAATCAAAAAAGCGGTAAGATTATAAACATTTCTTCTATGTGGGGTCAGGTTGGTGCATCGTGCGAGGTGGCATATTCCGCTGCTAAAGCAGGTGTAATCGGTCTTACAAAAGCGCTTGCAAAGGAACTCGCCCCAAGCGGTATAACAGTTAACTGCATTGCACCCGGTCTTATTGATACAAGTATGAACTCTAATATAAGCGTAGAAGACCTTAACGCTTTTGTAGAAGATATTCCACTCGGCCGTATGGGTACTGCCGAAGATGTTGCCGAAACAGCACTATTTTTGGCATCGGAAGGCGCCGACTACATAACCGGTCAGGTACTTGGTGTAAATGGCGGATACGTAATGTAATAGTTTGGAGCAGATTTTATGAAACTATTATTTAAACAAAGATTTTTTTCGTGGTTTGATAGCTATGATATTTTTGACGAATATGGAAATATTGTATATGTTGTAAAAGGACAATTTTCTTGGGGACATTGTTTAAAAATATTTGACGTTAATGGCTACGAAGTTGGAACTGTAAAGGAAAAGATTATAACCTGGTTACCTAAATTTGAAATGTATTATGGCGACAGATACGTTGGTTGCATTAGCCGAGAATTTTCTATTTTTAAACCAAAGTATAATATTGATTGTAACGGCTGGCACGTAGAGGGTGACTTTTTTGAATGGGATTACAAAATTGTAAATTCCAGAGGTACCCAAATAGCTACGGTGTCAAAAGAACTGTTTAATTGGACTGATACATATTCCATAGACGTTTATAATCCGCAAGACGCGTTAAACGCACTAATGTTAGTCCTTGCCATAGATGCAGAAAAGTGCTCGAGAAGAGATTAAAATAATGTGATAAAATAAAAGTTTGATAAACATAAAAAAGGCTCCCTCTGCCGAGGGAGCTGTCATTTTGTAAAAATGACTGAGGGAGAGATTTATTAGTGACTCTCTCCTTCCACCGCAAGCGGTCCCCCTTCCTCGTCAGAGGAAGGCGAAACACAAAGAATTATTCTGCTATTTCTGCTATAGTTACACCATTTTCGCCTTCACCGAAGAGTCCTACGCGGAAGGTCTTTATATTACGGTGGTGGCGTAGGTGCGCTTGCACATTCTTACGAAGCGTTCCTGTGCCTTTTCCGTGGATTATAGTAATTGTACCTATTCCTGCCAAAACAGCCTCGTCGATGTATTTATCAAGCTCTAACAGCGCTTCATCGGTAGCCAGACCGCGAATATCAATTTCTCCGCTTACATTGCGGTCGGCACGTGACGTAATTCCGGATACTTTTCGTGTCTTTGGCGCTTCGGTAGACGGTGCATTTGATTTTTTAAGTCTGCAATCGTCAAATCCCACCCACATTTTCATTGAACCGGACATAACGTATAGTTGTTTTTTGCTTTCTTCTACTTTAACAACGGTTGCATCGCGGTTAAAGCTTGTAAGAATTACAATATCACCCACATTGGGTGCTTTTTTAAGGCCTTCACCCGTGTTATTATCAACAACGGGATTTGCCTCATCCTCCATTTTAGTTAATGAACTCTTATAATCTCGGCGAGCTTTATCTACGTTTTGTGTAGCATTTTGTGCGTTGAGCTGTTTTTTCATTTCCTCAAGCTCGTTAAGTAACAGACTTGATTTATAGCGCGTGCTCTCAATTATTGCAGATGCCTTTTCACGTGCATCGTTCATAAGCTTGTCTTGCTTTAGTTTAAACTCGTGCTCGGCTTGTTCACTGCGCTTTTTGGCTTCGCTTATTTGGGCGCGCATTTTAGACATTTCTCGGCGATCACGATCGGCATCCTGTCGTGCCTTTTCAAGACTTGCTACAACATTTTCAAAGCGTAGGTCATCTTCGGTAAGCTGGTCACTTGCAAGTGAAATAATGCTGTCACTTAGACCTAAACGTTTTGAAATGGCAAAAGCGTTTGATCGGCCGGGTTGACCTATAATGAGGTTATAAGTAGGTTTAAGTGTCGCTACGTCAAACTCACAGCTTGCGTTCTCTACCCTGTCGGCATCAAGCGCATAGGCCTTAAGCTCGGGATAGTGAGTAGTTGTTACTGTTTTAACGCCTTTTTGGGCTAACGTCATAAGTATAGCTTTAGCAAGTGCAGCGCCTTCTACAGGGTCTGTACCTGCGCAAAGCTCGTCAAATAATACGAGTGAGTTACTGTCGCAATCGTCAAGAATTGAGATAATATTCACCATATGTGACGAAAAGGTTGAAAGTGACTGTTCTATGCTTTGTTCGTCGCCGATATCGGCATAAATTTTGTTAAAAACGGCTATTTCACTATTATCATCACACGGAATCATAAGACCACACATAGCCATAAGGCACATAAGACCTGATGTTTTAAGAGCTACTGTTTTACCGCCTGTATTTGGGCCTGTGATTATAAGTGTGTCATACTCCCCACCCAGTGTTATCGTAATTGGCACTACAGCCTTTTGATTTATCAGAGGATGACGAGCGCGTTTAAGGTAAACAAAGCCCTTGTCGTTAATTTTAGGCACAATTGCGCCCATTTTATAGGCGAGCTTTGCTTTTGCAAATATTAAATCAAGCTCAACGAGTGCTTGATAAGACCGTTTAATGCTATCGGCAAATTCTGCGCAGGTGGCAGAAAGCTCGGCCAAGATGCGATTAATTTCGTCAATTTCTTCAGATTTTAAAACTCTAATTTCATTATTAACCTCAACAACCGACATAGGTTCTATAAATAGTGTAGCTCCACTTGAAGATGTATCGTGAATAATGCCCGAAATTTCGCCCTTATGCTCGGCCTTTAGGGGCACTACAAATCTACCGTCACGTTGTGTGATGATAGCATCTTGCAGGTATTTTGACATTTGTCCGCGGACAATCTTATCAAGATTTTCGCGAATTTTTGCACTTTTAGATGTTATTTTGCGACGAATATCGGCAAGTGTGCTTGAAGCGGTATCGGCTATTTCATCTTCACCTTTAATGCAAAAAGTTATTTTATCTTCTAAAAATTTATTTGGAACAAGTGCGTTAAAAAGATAGTCAATTGCGGTTTCACGCTCGGCTGACGAATTGTCGCGCCAAGCTTTAACAGAGCGAATAACACGCAGCACGTTAGCTATTTTAATAAGTTCGCCAGGTGTAAGTGTGGCGCCTAAAGCCGCACGCGACAAGCTTCCCGATATATTGACTGTGCCACCAAATGATGGTGAAGTAAATTTAGATATAAGCAAATAAGCCGATTCGGTTTCGGCTAAATTACGTTTTACAATATTTATATCGGTATCAGGAACAATGTTAAGTGCGTTGTTATACGCATCTTCACTTGCACACTCACCTGCTAATTTTTGCAAAACGGTATCAAGTTCAAGCGTTTTAGCGTGTTTTAAAATATCATATTTCATATAATTCCTCGTAAGAAATCTAAAGTTGTAAATCGGTGTTCTGTTTGATATGTAACATATCGTTCGGTTAAAATAGAAAGTTCTTTTGCGGCGCTTTCAGGTATTTCAAAAGAATATAGTTGCTCAAATTTTGAATAAACAATGTGCCGCATTGCTTGTAAAACTGTTAGTGAAATAGAAAGACAATTTTCTTTATTACAGTCACTGCAGTATAGCGTGCCGTCGTCTAATTTAAAATACATAACTGCATCCTCAAACTTGCCACATCTGTCACACGCTACAAGGTTTGGTGCATAACCCGCAATAACAGCTACGCGAAGTTCGGTAATAGCTTTTATTAACTCGGGCGAACGTTTATTTTCGGTTAAAAAATGAAGTGAATTAAGTATTAGACGTAAAAATTCTTCCGATTCGTTTTCATATGGTCTAAAAACATTACATAGCTCACAAAAATATTGTGCTACCGTAAGGGTTACAATATCACTACCGGCGCCAAAAAACACTTTATTTATAGAGGCTTCGGTTACTGTATATGTATCGCCTTTAGCGTCAAGGTTAAAATTTGAAAAGCTAAGCAAGCTGGTAGCAGACCCACGTTTGCTTTTAAAACTTTTCACCCCTCTGACAAAGGCAGTAATAACACCAAAATCACGTGTTATTATAGTTATCATACGGTCGTTATCCCTTATAGTCGTTTCCTTTATTACAAGGCCATCGGTCGTAATATGCAGTATCCTCACCTCCATATAAATCACGTTGATTTATATTTGATTTATATTCTAAATAATCCTTGGGATTACCTGTAATTAAAAATTTGAGCCACGCTTTATTGTTTTGCATAATATCAACCTCCGTAAAATTATTTTACGGAAAATTTATGATATTATGGTAGGTAATTTTAGTTAATTGATATTATCAAGTCCAAAGGTATGTATAAGACCTTGTCGATTACGCCAATCCTCTTTAACCTTTACCCAAAGCTTTACTGATGCTTTTATACCAAAGAAATTTTCAATATCTTTACGGGCATAAGTGCCAATGCGTTTAAGCATTTCCCCACCTTTTCCGATTATAATTCCTTTGTGTGAATCTTTTTCACAGTAAATTACCGCATCAACATGTAAAACGGGTTCACCGTTTACGGTATCGGTTTCATAAAATTTTTCAAGGTCAACGGCAACTCCGTGTGGAACCTCTTTTGAAAGGCAACGAAGTAACTTTTCTCTTATCATTTCGGCAACCATAACCTTTTCTGGCTGGTCGGTAAAATCGTCACTTGCAAAAAAGTGTGGTGATGGCTTTGCATATTTGCCAATTTCTTTTAGCAAAATTTCTACACCATCACCGCTTTTGGCTGAAAGCGGAATAACTGTTTCAAAATCATAAAGGCGTGAATATGCAGTTATAATGCCTAATAAATCCTCTTTTTCTTTAAGCAAATCAATTTTATTGATTACCAAAATACATTTTAATTTTTTTGCCTTTATCGTTTCTATTAAAGCGAGTTCTGCAGGCGGAAGATTTTCAAAATCAAGTTTAAAATCAGGACAAGCGTCAATTACTAGGACTGCGGCATCAACATCACTCATTCCATCTTTAACAGCCTTTATCATACTGTCGCCAAGTAAATTATGTGGTTTGTGAAAACCGGGTGTATCAATAAATACAAGCTGTGTTTCAGCGTTTGTTACAACGCCCATAATTTTTGTTCGTGTAGTTTGTGGCTTGTCCGAAACTATTGCAACCTTTTGCCCTACTATTTTATTAAGAAGCGAGGATTTACCAACATTTGGTCGGCCAATAATTGTAATAAAAGCAGATTTTTGTTCCATAATTACACCTTTGTAATAGCCAGTCCAAGCTTCGTAAGGATTGCTTCTTCTTTTTCGCGCATAACAGTTTTTTCCATACCGCCATTTACATGGTCATAGCCAAGTAAATGCAGCATTGAATGAACAGTTAAATAGCCAATTTCACGGCGTAGTCCGTGACCGAATAGGTCGGCTTGAGCAAGTGCGTGGTCGATAGATATTACAACATCGCCGAGCATTTTATTGTTTGTTTCAGGGTTAGTATCATAAACACCGTCTTGTCCTAACGGAAAAGACAAAACATCGGTTGATTTATCAATATTTCTGAATTGACTATTATATTCCCTTATCTGCTCGTCGTTTACAAAAGTTATATCAACCTCGGCATTATCAGGAAAATTTTCTTCCACCAAGGTTGCAATACACGCTTTTCTTACAAGCAATTTTGTGCCAACGGGTATTGCAGTGTCCTTTTGATTATTGGTTATATTAACCTTTACTCTCATTTTTTTCTCCACTTCTTTCATAAGCCTTAATAATTTCTTGCACTAATCGGTGACGAACAACATCTTTGCCGCTTAATTGTGCAATTGCAATATCATCAATTCCCTTAAGTATTTTAACTGCCTGTTTAAGACCTGATTTTTTATCACCGGGAAGATCAATTTGAGTTATATCACCCGTTACAACAGCCTTTGAGTTAAAGCCAAGTCGGGTTAAAAACATCTTCATTTGCTCTTGGGTTGTATTTTGTGCTTCATCGAGAATAATAAAGCTATCATCAAGAGTACGACCACGCATATATGCAAGAGGCGCAACCTCAATATCGCCACGTTCTTGACAACGTTGAAAATTTTCGGCGCCAAGCATATCATATAGCGCATCATATAATGGACGCAAATACGGGTCAACCTTTTGTTGTAAATCGCCCGGCAAAAAACCAAGCTTTTCCCCCGCTTCAACTGCGGGTCGAGTAAGGATTATTCTATTAACCTTTTTAGAACGAAATGCGTTTACTGCAAGTGCGACAGCAAGATAGGTTTTACCTGTGCCTGCAGGGCCAACACCTATTGTGATTGTGTGATTTTGAATTGCTTCAACGTAACGACGCTGTCCAAGAGTTTTGGGCTTTACGGGCTTGCCCTTTGCTGTTACACAAATACAGTCAGCATCTGTAAGACGAGAAATTTTATCATCTTCATCATCCTGCACCATATTAATTACATAATCAATATTTTGCGCTGTAAGTGTTTCACCCTTATTTATGATCTCAAGCAAGCATTTAATAGCGCGAGACGCATTTGTTACATTAACCGTTTCACCAATTAGTTTTAATTGACCTGAATGAGAGGTTATAGCAACATTATATTTGTTTTCAAGCCTTTTGATATTTTCGTCAAGATTGCCGAAAAGGTTTACAAGCTGTTCAACACGCTCGATATCAATAAGCAATTCCATTGGTGTTTCTCCTAACTGTGTATTCTTATTTATTATACACCAATTATATATTAAAAGTCAATTTTTAGTATCAAACAATATTTTATCTTGAACGGCTATATTTTCTACGCAATTATAGGTTATTTTAAGCAAAATGCCTTTATCGGTTGTTATTAATTCTTTCTCACCTTCTTCAACGCTTATAAACTCAAGTTTTTTAATTTGATTTTTAATATCTGTATATAGCATTTGTTCAAGTTCCTCTCTATTATAGGTAGCGCTTGGTTTTTGTAATATATCATATTGCTCACAAGCAATTTTAATCGGTATTCTTTTATTAAAAAGTGTAAAATTCTTAATTTTTGTTTTATAATAGTGCTTTTGTTTTACATTACCCAAAAATAAAGGTATTTTTAACTTAAATATTTCGAGTGTGTATCTTTTAACTGTGTCACCTGTTTTTTGTTCTACGGTTTGAATGTATTGGCCTTCTGCCGAAAAAGTACGTTTGGTTTCAGCAATCACGATGCCTTCAGAATGAACAAAATGAGTGCTTGAAAGATTCTCTATAATGCCGGACACCAACAAATCGCCTTTTGAAACAGTATCACCTACTTTAACTGCAACATTACCCGATGTAATATCAATCTTTTTTATTTTGCCTTCAATTGAGGCTTTTAAATTTGACGGCGTTTGTCTTTGCTCTTTGTCAGAAATTGCCGTCTCGCTTAAATTTACGGTAAGCACACTACCCTCAACATTAAGTGAACACCACGCAATACCGTTTTGTGCAAGCTGCAGTCTTTGCGCGTCGTACTTGCTGTTTATTTTTCTCTTTGAAATGCCCTCGTGTATACCTATTTTTTTGCAAGATGCTAAAATTTCTTGTGTCGAAAGGTTGTGATTTCCCTCTACATTTATAATCCACACAAAATTTGATAGAAGAAATAAAATTACACCAAAAGCGGCAATGCCAACAACAAAGCCTATGCGGTTTTTATATTTTTTAGGACGAAAAATATAACCGTGTTTCTTAATAATTTTAACCTCGCATTTTACACCGCGTTTTACCGTTCGAAGTTTAAGAAAATTATTAACTGAAATATTACCTATAATTGAGCCGTTTTTATATATTAAATTCCAAATTTTTATTCCGTTTGCAGCGGCACGGTTAAGTAATTGCTCACTGTATTCCCCCCTAATTTTTACTGTTAAATATCCCATTATATAACGCCAAAGCCACAACATAAAATCACCTAAAGACAAAACTCAATTGACAAAATATTGCCCTTAATAACAATTTTTTCGTCATCAAACGCTGTTATTAAAAATTCATTTCCAATAATGTTCAAAAAGCCCTTTTTTAGCTTTAGCTTTATGTACTCATTTCGATAATCTATGATACTTTGACAGCCTTCAACAATAATTTTTTTGTTTGAAAAAATTTCTGTATGAGCACCACTTATTAAATCGCTGCTCAACAGTTCATCACGGTCTTTAATAAAATTAAATTTATTTTTTCTTGCCGATCGAAATTTAAATTTTGGCAAGCTTAACACACCCTTCATCACCATAACTAATTTAAGATATGAAAAAAATATTATAATAATTCAAAAAAGCATATAAATTATTTTGGGTGTTAATTATGCTTTTAAAATCAAAATATAGTTCTTGTTTCGTAGCGGTCTTTTTTATCGTGTTAATAATTGCTTTCCCCGATATATCAAGTAGTGGTGTGTCACGTGGGCTATTAATATCTGCAAATGTTATAATACCGTCACTTTTTCCTTTTATTGTTTTTGTTTTGATGTTAATTAAAAGCGAATTTTATATAAAAAATCGTATTTTAAATAATATCTTATACACCGTATTCGGCCATAATTTTGATATGTTTTTGGTTTTTGTGTTGTCTTTAATTGGCGGATATCCGATTGGTGCAAGACTTCTGAATGAAATGTTGATGCAGAAAAAAATTGATAACAAAACCGCCAATATTATGCTTATGTATTGTGTTAATGCAGGACCGGCGTTTATTGTTTCGGTTGTGGGTAGCGGTATATTTAATTCACAAAAAATTGGTTTTGTATTGCTTTTGTCACACATTACTGCATCAATTTTAATTGCCATATTTTGCGGTAGAAATTTGAAAAAACTTAACTGCGAATATCAAGTTCATAATGAAAATCTAAAACCCTTTTCTCAAATCTTTGTTGAAAGTGTTGCCGATGCTTGTGGCGCAATGCTTTCTATTTGCTGTTTTGTAATACTTTTTTCAGCTATTAACTCATATCTTGATTTCTTTTTTGGAAGTATGTCAATATTAAAATATATTTCCTATTTTACCGAGGTAACATCGGCTGTAATTAAAACAAAAAATATATTTTTTATATCATTTCTACTTGGTTTTTCCGGATTATCAATATGGTGTCAGGTGTTTGCAATGTCGAAAGGTGCGCGGATAAACATTTTAAGGTTTTGCTTCGGCAGAATAATGCACGGAACAATCAGTGTGGTAATTACAAAACTTATAATTGTTGTGTTTAAAATCAAAATTTCAACATTCAGCAATAATACAAACATAAAGAACAATATGTTTTACTCAAATATCGCTTTATTTTTAGCAATGACAATTATGCTTATGGTTTTGCTGACTTTCATATATTCAAAAAATAATAGTGGAAAATTTATAAACGATGTGATATAATCATCAAACGGAGATGATTTATATGGCGCTTAAGGGATTTAATAAAAAATTGCAAAAGTCATGTCTATGGTGCATACATGGCAGAAAGTCTGACTATTGCGATGATATTTTTTGCAAAAAACACGGTGTTACGACCCGTGCTGATTCTTGCCGTCATTATAAGTATGATCCGCTTAAACGCACACCACAAAGAATAAAGCCTGCAGGTGAATTTACAAAAGACGATTTTTCGCTTTAAGACTTCGTTAAAATAAATGAAAGGAGATTCGGCGTATGGAAAACACAAAGACAATAGCAACCAATAAAAAAGCTTTTCACGAATATTTTGTGCTTGAAAGCTATGAGGCCGGTATCTCACTTTCGGGCACCGAGGTAAAGTCGATTCGAGCCGGTGGTGTAAATTTAAAAGACTCTTGGGTTACTGTTGATGATGGTGAAATGATAATCAAGCAGATGCATATTAGCCCTTATGACCACGGTAATATATTTAACAAAGAGCCAAAGCGTGACCGCAAGTTACTTATGCATAAGCGTGAAATAATGCGTCTTTTTGGTACGGTTAAGCAACAGGGTTTAACGCTTATTCCCCTATCACTTTATTTTAAAGGTTCACTTGTTAAGGTACAGTTAGGTCTTTGCAAAGGTAAACAACTACACGATAAACGTGCAACCGCCGCAAAACGTGATGCTAACCGCACAATAGACCGCGCACTTAAAGAACAAAATCGATAATTCACCTTTTCACTATTCACTCATACCTATTACTTTGATATTTGGGGGCGTAAAGGTTTCGACAGGGATTTTGAACTATTGGAAGCGAGCAGCGGTGCGGAACCGCTTTAAAATCCGCAATTTAAAATTAACTGACAACAATAAAGTTGCACTTGCTGCCTAATTAGGCGGCCGTCCGACCAAAGAGTACCGCGGCTTTGGAAGGGCGTCATTTAGCGGTAAATGTGAACAGTGGCTTGTTCCGGTCGCTGTCATAAAGTAGGAACTACCAAGTATAACGGTTTGATTTTTGTCTGTTATATAAGGAAAGCTTAAACAATAATCTGCGCTCGGAGATGCCGATAGGAATAGGTTTTTGGACGGGGGTTCGACTCCCCCCGCCTCCACCATAACGCGCATAGACGAACTCTTTACATCGTAAAGAACGTCTTTGCCTTAACAGAAGAAATACCACCTAAGCCTTAATCGGCTTGGGTGGTATTTCTGTTGCTTTTTGAAAAGGCATTAATACTGATCAATAGAGCATGGTGTGTATATACCATCCATGCAAAACAGTTTATTTGTTCTTTGGAGAAAATCCAAATTGTCTCTAACTATATCTTTTATAAGCCAAGTGTCAATTGCCATAGCAGCGTTGCGGCTATGATAAGCTACTGCTTCGAAAATATCTTGCTCAACATATTTGTTTCTTTGCCGTAATATGATGCCAATTACTAAATTTTGTAGATCTGCTTTGTTTTCAATATTTGATCCAGACTTTACTTTACACATAAAAATATCTCCTTATATATGTATTTTTTCTTAATTGCTGATATTTATTCTGTTGGAATTTTTCCATTAAACAACTCATTAAAACGTTTTATTAGTTTTTCAGCGACACTAGATGCTAACAGAACAAAAAGTTCATCGGTTAATTGATTAATATCACAATTTTCAGCTTTCGGAATAAAATACACATAAAGCCAAGGGATATTTTTAGTAATAGATCCGATTTGTTTGCTTAACGAAAAGCGTTCGTCATATAAAACACAGATATCATTCTTATATAAATATATGCTATCTAATATGTCTTCGTGTTTTGGTAATCCATTTTTTGATCGTCCACTATTTATTATAACAGCGGAGTTTGTCAGATTTTCGCATTTTTCCAATGATTCATCAATTATTTCGTTGAGCGCATTTCCGTCCAGCGGTATTAGTTTACATAATGCTTCCAAATCTAAGGTGTCAAATATCTCACTCAATCGCCCAATAGAATCTAAAGCTTCGCTACTAGGGTCAGACAATATTTGTTTCATACCAGCCGGATCGCTTAAACTTGTATAATATTTTTTATATTCATTATTTTTAAGTTGGTTTATGAGTTCCTTTGTGATTCCGGCTTTATCCAAAACCAGTTCCACAAAACGACAATTATCACGTCCTCTTTTCATCAAAGTATAGTACTTCTTTTTATTTAACAAAATTTCTTCAAGGTTTTCTTTTAATAAGACGTTTCGACCTTTCCCTTGAATATGCAAAAAAACTAACGCCTTGTGCAACGTAGAGATTAACCAAGAGTCATTCCATTGGATAGCTCTAATCTTTTTGTTACCCATTTTTGTATTCAATGCGGTCCATAAAATATGAATATCTGGATTTATACATTTACTTTCATCGGGATTAGTCAAAAAATCAATAGATAATTCTTTGACAGCCGCTTGAAGCGCCATTGCTGTTTTCATGCATCTATGATGAAAGTTAATTCGAGCAAAAATTTTGTAACGAACTAATATCAAGTCTTCAATATCATCGGTAATTTTTTGAGGGTAAGCAATAACAAAAGGTTGTTTTGATTCATCAAGCGTTAATCCACTATTATCTCTTTCTAATCTAAACAATTTAGCAGAATTAATAATACGTTCATAGGGAATTTTGCCCCAATCAACACCACTATTTTGAGAATCACGAACAATATAATCCAATCTATCAGAATCTAAAACACCGTCAACTATTTTATGAAAAGATTTGAAAAATACATCTTTTTCGGTAAGAATAGCAAAAACGAATTCAACTACTGTTATATAGTAAAGAATATGAGCAAGTCGCTGGAATTTTTCAGTTCTTTTATTGGCTGTATCGATAATCTTATGTGGAACAACATCGTTAATTGCATAAGTCAAAAGCCCTAGCCCTATTCTTTCATGTGGCTGAGCTTCAATAAGCGAAGCTTTTGAGAATAGTCTCTCACACTTAAAAGCTCTTCTACTATCCTTTGTCAAAAAAGGAGTTAAGCAGTTTTGAAACTCTTTTACTTTTTCCGGTACCCAATTTGTTTTTTTGTCAGAATCTATAGCTACATATAAGTCTTTCAAAACCTGTTCAATAATATGGCTATATGGCGGATGCCCTACATCATGAAAAAGAGCTACTATTCTAATAGCTTGCAGCAAACAACGATAAAGAAAAATATTTTCAACATTATTACCTTCGTTTGAGGTTATACGCTCCATCGGATAATATTGATAATAATCTAACGCTGTATCAATGAATTCTCCAGCTTTTACCGATTCTTCTATGTATCCAAGGAAATCTTTAAAATCATTTGTATTACCAATCGTATCAAAAAGATCTTCTATAATTTCGTTGTTTTTGCTAAAATATAGGCTCTCACAAGCTCCACCATTATTAATCAACTCAACAATTTCTAAAAAATAGTCTTTTAATTTTTTAAATAAATTGTCTCGTGTTTCTATTTCTGCATTTGTAACGGCAGAAAACAACATTCGGCTTGCTAATGCCATTGTTCCTAAAGAATGCTCATATCTTTTAGTCCTATTGCTAGGAAAGGTCATATACACGGTGGAACTTTGATAAATGTCATGTAAACGATAAAAATAAGGAGTTGAAATCAATTCTGATTCTAACTCACTTAAATATATCGTTCCGTGTATGCTGTCAGTAACTTGTCTCAATTTCTTTTCCATATGCAATCCCCTCGACAATTTGCCATTAATACATTTTTATTATACTAAAAAGTTAAATGATTGTCAATATTTGGCGAATTATAGGTGAAAAATTAAAGAGGCGCAGCCAACCCCTTAGCCGCACCTCTCTTAAAAAGGACTACAATCATTTTATCCGATTGACCGTCTCTTGTCAAATCTTGGAGACGGTTTTTAGATAATTATTTTTGTTCGAAAGATTTTAAAATATTTCTTAAATTCGGATTACGATACTAACATACCGTTTTTCCAAACGCCTTCCTGAACCTTATTTTTCACAATTGTTTTTCCTTGGCCTTTCCAAGGAAGGCCCTGTTTATATTCGCCATGCCATTCACTGCCATCTTCCCATAAGATATCGACTACACCATTGGCCTGATTGCCTTTAAATTCACCTTCTAACGTCATAAGCATATCATCTGTAATAAGTTTGCCAATTCCAGATTTAGACCCGTTTTTCCATTCGCCAATATAAATAGATGCATCGGGACAAACGCCTACGCCAAAACCGTGCGGTTCATCTTGTTTTACTTGTCCTACATATGCGTTTTCAAAAGTCTCAACATTTTCTAAATATTTCAATTTATCCTCGCCATCACAGATAAGTTTAAAAACCTCACTTCTGCATTTGCTTAGCGCTGCAAAAGATTTATTTTTAATAAAGGCAAATATTGTGCCGACAAGTAAAAGAACACCACCAAAAACTGCTACAGCGATACCCAGACTCATCATAAAATCATCAATATCATCAAAGAGGTCTACTTCAGTACCACATAGCACAAATATTAGTCCTAAAACCATCGCTACCATACTGCCTGCGATACCGATAACCATAATTTTTACATTGATATTATGTTTTTTCTTAGCAACGCGTGTGCGTTGTTTTATATCGTCTGCGGAAGCATTGATTTTTTGGCTTGTTTTACTTGATTGCCTTTTATTATAGTCATTAACTCTCTGTGCCAATTCAGGAATATCACTAACACCTACGTGTTTTAATAATTCTTGATAACAACTATTCACTTCGTTGTAGTTATCATCATTTAAAGCTTGTTCTAAATGCTTTTTTAAATATTCAATTTTCTTATCTTCCATCTCTAAACCCTCACATTTCTTTTTCAATTTCTATAGTTGCGCCCGCTATTTTAAGTTTTGTTGCTAAATCTTCCGTAATATCGAAAGAAATATCTTTTGCAACTATTGAGCGTGGTGTGTCTGCTATTTCCTTAGCAGCAGCAAGCCCTACTCCGCAAGTTTCACGAATAATTTTGCAGACCTCTATTTTATCGGAACCTGAATTTATTAGACGAACAGTATATTGACATCCGTCCACCAGATCATTTCCATTAGAATCTTTTAGTGTTTCAGTGTGCGTAGGTGTTGTTCTTTTTTCGTTTGTAACTTTACTTCCGGATATAGAGGTAACAATCGTTCTGCCCTTAACAGTTGTTATATCTGTACTGTAAGTTGAAACTTTCTTAGCAGCCGATGTAGCCAACTCAATAGATTCTACACCGGAAAAAGTCTTGAAAAAGGCTTCGGCACATTTTGCAAGTTCAAGGTTGTATTTACTTTTAGCTTGTTCGAGCACATCGGAATTTTCAATAACTTCTTTCTTTAGGGCAGCATTTTTTCTAGATTTCCATATAATATTCCAAATTATTGCAGGAATACCAGCTATAAGACCAAATACGCCCCAAAAAGTTGCATCAAAACTTTCTCCGACAACGACGCCTTGCCAAAAAGCTGCAATCATACCCACTACAAATATTCCATATAGAGTTATTAAAAACGGAGGGAATGGTTTTCTTTTTGCGGCAGTAATTGCTTTTTCAGCAGTGTTTTCAACACTTTTAACTTCAGTAGTGCAAGGATAAGAAAGAATTATGTTATTCGATTTTGCTAATATCATTGCTGAAACGTAGAATTTTCCGCGATATGCATATTCTATTACTTGAATTGGAATATAAACGGTTTGTATATCGCTATACTTTTCACCCCAGCGATAATTTACATCTTCGTTAAAATCTCCGGGAATGATTTTATTTACCTCTTCACCGGCTTTGGTACGTACTTCAGATGCAAACAAATCGGTTATACGTCGCTCCCAATTGTCATCAGTATTTCCATTAAATATTTCTATATTTTCAATTGCTTTTTGTTCAGAAGTGCGAACTTCAATTAAGGCGTTCTTGATAGCACCATAATTACCCATAATCTGTTTTTCAAGTTGTCTTAAAACCACATCGTTAAAATGTGTTCTTTGCAGCTCGGCTCCAAGAATCTCATCGTAATATGTGTCTCCTGTTATCACCACATCATATTTTTCAGGTGCAATAGAAGTAAGCAAGTCACTCATCTTTTGACTAACAGAAAAAACACCAAAATGATTTACAAGGAATGAACCGTTTACTTTTTGACGATCAATCTCCTCGCGATATTTTGTTACAGCAACCTGAACTTTTTTGTAGGATCCGTCTTGATTCTTATTGTGATAATCAGTTCTTGTTTCATAATCTGTATAGGGTACTTGTTTTCTATAGCAAGCTATACCATCATAAGTTCCGGAATATTGTTTGCTCACAGCAGAAAAAGGATAGTAGCCCTGTTTAATAGACATGATTTCGACTTCTTTATAAATATCCGGAGCAACCTCAGGAACATTTTTTAAAGCTTTTAAAAAATAAGATAATGCTTCATCAGGTTCCACATTATGCTTTAAAACTTTGACTGCAGATTTTTGACTTTTAGTTTCTGCCTGCTCCTTTTCGCGCTTTTGTCCTAATTTTTCATTAATTGCATCAATTGATTTATGCGCAACTTCATTATCGGGTTCCAAATCTAAAACCTTGTTATAGTATTCTATCGCTTTTGAATAATCTTCGTCGTTCAAAAACTGTTCCGCTCTTGTAAGTGCATTTTCTATTTCTTTTGAACGATCAATTTTAACCTCGCCTGTAATTTCTACAAGTAATTTTTGTATTTCATTTTTAGAATACTGAATGCCACAACTTTGGCATTCAAAAATATCATCTGATACCTTTTTAATTTCTGTGCTTCCGCACACCTCGCATTGCATCTTTTTCATTTAAATAACACCTTTCTATTTTAAGTCCCAATCTAGATAATTGTCGGACTTCTTATAACCTCTGTGTTCTTCTATGATTATATCTTCATTAATGTTTGTAGAAGGATAATATGTAACATCAAATTTCCCTTCAAATCGGCTGACAATATCATTTAACTTTTCTGAATATTTTGGCTCTGCGATCCAAAATTTCTTCAATGTTCTATTAAGAACAATGTTATAAACGAGCATACTATTCACTCACTTATTTTAATAATTTTGCTTTTTTATTTCGTTCGGTAATGAGCGAATCAAGGACAGTAATAATTTCCGCTTTATTTTCTGAGGTTTTGAGTTCTTTGACTTTAGCAGTGATTACTGCTTCAATGTCTGCAAGGACTTCATCGCTCATCGGATCGCTAAATCGGATTTTCTCAGCAAGTTTAGTTAGTGCCGCTTTTGTATCGGCATCTGTTTCGGCGCTCGCCAACATTTCCACGTCAACTTGTAGCGATTTGATATAGAAAACTTTCTTTTCTACTTTTTCTTCTACTCGGTTGATTTCCTCTCTACCAGTTTCTGTTCCAATCAAGCAAATTGCCGAAATGCCAAGTATTAATGCGCATACCACAATAGCGATCCAACTTGCCATTAAAGGTAGCGCCATAAATACTGCAAATGCAATAATTTGAACGAATAAATATGTAATTCCAACAGAGATTAACGGAATACCAAGAAATTTGCTCTTTAGAGTATCTGTACCTTTAAACGCAAATTTCCAAATAATGATTTGCGAAATAAATGCAACAGCGGTAAACACATAAGCAACCCAAAACGTTGCTGTTTTAGCCGTTGGAACCGCAAAGGCAATTACATTAAAAAGCACAAAGGCTATTGCTAATACGGCATAAGCCATACCTTTATTTTCCTTCATTTATCAACCCTCCCTTTTACTGCCACATTTCGGGCAGAATTTACCGGGTTTAATAAACTTAAAACCGCAGTTGCTACAAATATCCGGTGATGACTGCGGTGTTCCACATTCATCACAGAAAGTAGCACCGGGCGTTAACTTGGCACCGCAGTTATCGCAGAAGGCATTTCCAACAGTTTGTGGCCCAACGGCAACTCCTGCAAAAGCATCGTTCACAGCACCGCCGACCATACCACCAACAGTGCCGCCAATACCGGACATAACACCAAGACCGATACCCATATTGGTGAATTCACCAACGCCCTCATTTTGGGCGGCGTGCTCTGCAACATCAAAGCCGCGTTCTTGCTGATATGTATAACCTTCGGTAGCTCGTTTCTGTGCCAAAGCTTGTGATTCGATAACTGTCTTTTGCGCCTCAGTCTGAGCATAAATCACATCGGTTTGCTGCTTTAACTTCGCCTCCGCAATATCTGCATACTGTCGGAAATGCAGTTCTTTAAATTTCTCGTATTGAGGATCGCCATCAGGCTTTACGATAGTGGTTACGAAAAAGCGGTTTAGTGTTACACCGTATTCTTCAAAATCACCGAGCAAACGTGTCTGAATCCCTTTAGAGAAAACTTCAAGACTTTCATCGATCTCAAAAATATTGATGGCATTTGCTTTCATTTCCTGTGCGATGTAGGTTTTAACCCTTGTCATAAGGAACGCACGGAAGAAAGTGGTGAGTTGATTCCTGTCAAGGACACGCTCGGTGCCAACAAGTTTTACAAGCAGTTTTCGGGAATCCTCAACACTAAGAGCCATTTCACCGGATGCACCAATTGATAATGGGAACTTATATGTAGGCTCAACATACTGAACTTTACTGTCAGTACCCCATTTAATAGCCATCTGCTCTGTTTTATTGATAAAATAAACTTCACAGTGGAAAGGTGTTTCACCGCCAGTGGGAATGTTGATAAATTTCCTGAGTAGCGGAATGTTTTGTGTTTCGAGTGTGTGCCTTCCGGGACCGAACAAATCAAGGGCTTGTCCATTCATAAAGAATATGGCTTCCTGACTTTCGTGCACGATCAACTGAGTGGTCGTGTTAAAATCCTCGCACGGATGCTTCCATATAAAGGTGCTATTATCGCCTTCATACTTAATTACTTGGGCAATTTGTGCCATATCTCAACCTCCTATTAGGGATATTATCAAAAGGTGTACCTTTTGATAATGGGCAATGGTACACTGTTTTTAAGTAAATTTTTCCTTAAAATACTATTTGGATAAAATTTCTATGTATTTCTATTGCACTTTATGTCGAATTGTGGTAAAATTTAGTGCAGTAAATAAGCAGTCAAAAGGTACACCTTTTGACTGCTTTCTTATTTACCAAAGCACTATTGAATAAATCAAATTGCATATAAATCAACTTTAAATATGCAGATAACTTATTGACTAACTGCATATAATAAGATATAATTATATGCAGTAAAGGAGTGTATAATATGAGAAAGTTTGACTATTCATT
Source organism: Acutalibacteraceae bacterium (assembly GCA_045604765.1). Lineage (GTDB taxonomy): Bacteria > Bacillota > Clostridia > Oscillospirales > Acutalibacteraceae > UBA737. The sequence continues at coordinate 27,369 of JAZUOS010000046.1, forward strand.
TTTAAATAATGGGTTATTACCCGCCAATCTTATTAACCTAACTTCAAGTATTGCTTCTCTGAAAACTATGGCAGGAGTACGTAAAGAAGAATATGCAAAGGTTTTCACAGAACTTGAAGCAGTAGCAAAGGTACAGTCGGTTAAAAGCTCCAATGCTATTGAGGGTATTGTGACTAGCGATGAGCGTATTGCCGCAATCGTAAACCAAGATAGTGCACCTTTAAATCATACCGAAGGTGAGATTGCCGGTTATCGTGATGCTCTTAATGCTATTCATCTAAATCATGATAATCTTGACTTGCGTGAGTCCGATATTTTGAGATTGCACGAAACAATGATGCAGATAGCAGGCTATGAATACGGCGGTCAGTATAAAACTGGCGACAACTACATCATCGAGGAAGACAAAAATGGTAATAGAAAGGTAAGATTCAGACCCACCCCAGCTTCCGAGGTAAAAGAAGCAATGGAACAATTGGAACTTGCATATATGGAAGCTCTTAACGATGCTAATATTAATCAGCTTTTATTGATTCCTTGTGTTGTTCTTGATTTCTTGTGCATTCACCCATTTAGAGACGGTAATGGTAGAATGTCTAGACTTATATCTTTGCTTTTGCTTTATAAAAATGGCTATGATGCTGGTAAATATGTATCTTTTGAAGAACAGATCAATAATTATAAAGCATTTTATTATGAAGCTCTTCGCGAATCTTCTATAGGGTGGCACGAAAACGAAAATAGCTATATACCGTTTATCGAAAACTTCTTGTCCACTTTATATATGTGCTATAAAGAGTTAGATAAACGCTTTGCTGTTGTTAATGGCAGAAAGATTACAAAGAAAGCTCGAATTGAGGCAACCGTCCTCAATAGTTTGGTACCTATTTCCAAATCTGAGATCTGCGATATCTTGCCCGATGTAAGTCCCACAACCGTTGAGGCAGTCTTAAGTGTTATGGTGAAAAACGGTCAGGTCAAAAAGATAGGACAAGCAAGGATGACAAGGTATATTAAGGCCTAATTATTAAGGAGGTAAAACACAATGGATAAATATTCTGTTAAAGCGGCATATAAACGTTTAAAGAAGGAAAACAATAATAACAAAGGACAAGCAATTGCAAAAGCAAGAATTGAAATCGATAAATATATTGCAGATTCTGTAGTTGACAGCGATTTTTATAAAAAATATTATGATATTAAAAGAGTTGTTCAGGTTCATAACACAATTTCTCCAAGTCTTCTAATGGGTTTATATACTGGAATGATAGTTACTGTTTCTTTTAAGTTTTTAGACAATAAAGATATTATTGGATATCTTATTTTCCTTTTGATAAGCGTAATTGTTTCTTATTTTGCTTCAATTTGGTGTTTAGCTTCAGTGCCAAATTGCATATTATATCCGCATATGTTAAAAAGGATGGAAGAAAAACTTGAAAAGGAAGAACAAACCAATTCTCAGTCATCAGAGATTGAAACGAAATGAAACAATCAAGGAGATTTCAAAATGAGTCTACAAAGCAAATTTGACCCAGAGATTTTTGAATACATAAAAGAAATTGCATCCAAAATCAAAAATAATCGTGCATCTGTAATGGTGGGGGCTGGATTCAGCAAAAACGCTGAGCAAATCGTTCAAACTGATAAAAAGTTTTTGGATTGGAACTCACTTGGCAATGTATTTTATGAAAAAGTTAATGGACACCTTCCGGGTAAAAAGGATCAATATCTTAATGTTCTAAAGTTGGCAGAGGAAGTTGAAGCAGCTTTCGGTCGAACAGTATTAAACGAAATAATTAGAGATAGTCTTCCCGATGCGGAATATGCACCATCTGCTCTGCACGAAAAACTCTTGAATTTGGGATGGAAAGATGTTTTTACAACAAACTACGATACCCTTCTTGAGCGCACTCTTGAAAAGATAACAGATAAGCATTATAGTGTAATTTTGAATAAAGAGGATCTTATTTATTCTTCTAATCCAAGAATAATAAAATTGCATGGAAGTTTTCCGTCCACTCTCCCTTTTATCATTACCGAGGAAGATTACAGACAATATCCGAAGAATTCGGCAATATTTGTAAATACTGTGCAGCAAACACTTATTGAAAATGCGTTGTGTTTGGTCGGCTTTTCTGGAGATGACCCCAATTTCTTGCAATGGATCGGTTGGATTAGAGATAATATTGGAAAGGATATTGCATCCAAAATTTATTTGGTCGGAATTTTTGATTTTTCCACAGCACAACTCAACTTACTTAACAAACGTAATATTGTTGTGCTAAATATGGCACACTGTCCGAATGTTACCGACCACTATGCCGCACTAGAATTATTCTTTGATGCTTTAACTGGATTAACAAAAGACGAAGATTCAGAATCATGGCCTAAGGATCAAATTGATCATCATATTGATTTCAACAAAACTGAAGTTAATGACGATGTCGAAACTATTATAAAAGATTGGTTAGAATCAAGAAAATCTTATCCAGGATGGCTTATTGCTCCGTCAGCAAAAAGACAATCTTTATTGATAAAAACAAACTATCATCATTTAGATGTTTTTTACCATATACAACGCAATCATTTAGATCCAATTATAGCATTTAACTTTTTATACGAGTACAATTGGCGAATCAATAAATGTTTAATGCCTATTTTAAAAAGTGAGATTAACATTTACGAAAAGGTGTTGTATTCGATAAATCCTTTCCTTGATATTCTTTCTTTAAGTGAAAACGAATTAATTTACGATAAAGCCCAACCTGATTGGAAAGAAGTATGTCAAAAATGGATTGATTTATATATTGATCTGCTGAGGTCTTACAGAGAAAATGGTCTTTTCGATAAGTTCGAAAAGGTTTTGTCTGATTTAGAACTCTTAGAATCTTTTATTGGTCCTGAACAATCTGCAAAAATACACTGTGAAAAGGTTAGAAAACAACTTTTTGCCATGAATCTTGCAGAGGCGAACAAAGAATTACAAAACTGGCCTCGAGATATTTCATTGCCTGCATTTGAAATACAGCGAGCCGGTCTATTAATCGAGCTCGGGGATATTTCGCAAGCACTCAAGATTTTATCAGAAGAACTGAGTTATATTAGAAAAGCCCCCGTCAAAGAAGTAAATCTTTTCAGGATTTCTATAGAAGCATATCTCGTAATTCTTACTTCATATGCAAAACAAGCTTTAAGAGATCAAAACAGGGATGAAGAAGTAGCCAGCGAGAAAAAACTTAGTAAGATATATGATGCCTATGCAGAAATCAAACTCTTTGAAGCATCTTTAACTGAAATGCCGGAAAAAGAGATTGAAAAAGAGGAATATGATTTGCACAGGATTACTCGCACTATTGCAACAGATAACTCAGCGCATATAGAGGCTTTCCAATTTGTTAGATTTTTTGAAGAAATCGGCAGACCCTTCAATAGTAATCACATAGTCTCTTCTACAAAGGCTTGTTTAGAAGCAATAAAAAGAATTAATCCCTATGCGCCTTTATGGTCTATGATTCTCGAAATCAAAGTTAATGACAACAAAATCAAAAATAATGTTTGGACAAGAAATACAATTTTTGAAATGTCAAATGAAGAAATCGAGAATACTGCTAAACTTTGTATAAGAGCTATTAAGGATAATTTGGAATATATTGAAGAAAGCAACCATTTCAGAGAGGCGAATTTTCAATTAGGAATTGCCGCTGTCTTACCCGAAATTCTTTCAAGACTATGTTACAGAATGTCGGATGAAATGAAATTGAAAGCCTTAGAAATTTTAGATCTAATATACAGATCTAAGGAACCATCAAATTTCAAAAATCTCAAAAATCTTGCACGGCGATTAATCGAGAGCATGAGTGAAAAATTGAAAATAGAAAATTTCAATGCGCTTATGAAGACATATCTATATGAACCTCAAAAAGAAATAGATAAGTTAGATTATGCAGATATTTTTGAGGCTTTTAACTACCAAAAAGAAACAGAGGAACTGTATAAAACTGTGACAATCGAAAAGCAAGTTACTGAAATTCTGCTGCAATTATTAGAAAAATCGGAAGGGCGTGAAATAGCACTAACGAGATTATTTTATTTATATAATTTTGGTTTGTTAAGTCCCGAAGAAATTACGGCATTACAAAAAAACATTTGGGATAATGTTAACGATGATGGCCTTCCAAAAATCCCAAATATTTATTCTAAAAAGTATATTTTAGACTTGCCAGCGCCCGAAAACATCGATGTGCACTCCTTAATAAAAAGCTATATTCTTGGTTTAAAAATTCCAAGGGAGCAAAAGGGTGTTACTACTTTTTCGACATATAATAAACCATTATTCTTATTAGAACTCGAAACTTGCACTTGCTCATTTGATTATCCAGAGGGCATTAAATGGAACGATGATGAATTTGCTATTATCGTTAAAAAGATTTTAGATGCTTGGGTAAACGATATTTCATTAGTTTCTGAGAGAGAAAAGGAAAATTTGGAAAGTAGTGAATTGTTTGTAATATTGTTTGATAAATACAAATCTGTCGATAAAATTTTATCACAGGTAATCCTATCTAATAACCTCAATACAGACAACGAAAACTTAAAAACACTTTTGACTCAGTTTAATGAATATCATGTTCCGTGTTTACAGTTGCGTATATTGGTAAACAATGAATCGGATGCTTTAGATGATATGTACGATGTGGTGTGCGGATCTGATATTAGAGAAATCGTTGCTGCTTGTAATGCCATATATACCACAGTAAGTATGCAAAAAGAAGAACACAAGGATTCTATTTTAGAATTACTGAAAAAACTCTCATTAAATGTTCGGATTCGTCGCAAGCAAGGATTGGTTTCAGTTATTTATCTTTTCCACAATCTTCTTTACAGTAATTTATTACCGTACGATGATGAGATATTGAATAATCTCTTGTTTGGTTTAGATAATTTGATTACAGAAACTAAATTGAACATCAACAGCCTTGAATGCACTACAAACCACTGTTTACAGTTGAGGGCGGCATCAACTTCTCTGGCGTACATTTTGTATAGTAAATTTACAGATAAAACTGAAATTACAAGCAGATTGCGTCCTTGGAAAGAACTCAGTGTGGATTTAGAGGAATTTTCCGAAATACGCAATAAATGGTTAGATAACTAAGAGTTAAGAACGGGCTATACTTTCAAAATTGTAGCCCGTTCTTATCATTTTTTACACATCAATTTATATTCGCGCCTACGTCGATAGAAGGTTGATTCACTCATATTGCAAAGCTTAAGAGCATCAGCGGTTGAGAGTTTACCTTTGTCCCAATCTTTAATAATTTTATCAAAGTTTTCGGGCAATGGAGATTCTGGTCTTCCGAATTTAACACCTTTTGCTTTTGCGGCGGCGATACCTTCTGCTTGACGCTTTTTTATGTTTTCACGCTCATTTTGTGCCACAAAGGAAAGAATCTGCAACACTAAGTCAGCTATAAATGTTCCCATAAGATCCTTGCCGTTTCGAGTGTCAAGCAATGGCATGTCAATCACACAAATATCAATACCGATATCCTTGGTCAATACACGCCATTGCCGTTGTATTTCTTCGTAGTTGCGCCCCAAACGATCAATACTGAGTATGTAAAGTAGATCGCCGGGTTTTAATCGCTTGACGAGCCGTTTGTATTGTGGGCGTTCAAAGTCCTTGCCCGATTGCTTGTCAATATAGATATTCCTTTGCGGGATATTTTTCTCGGACAGAGCTATCAATTGCCTGTCCTCATTTTGATCTGTACTGGAAACGCGCACATATCCGTATATGTTCGTCATACCACCTCACCTCGAATAACATTTTACATCAAAATTGTCGTATAGTAAGAATTGCAAAGGGGCATACACATTGCTCGCATACATCACACTCGCACGGTTTGCCCCTATGACTGCCGGGCTGTCTCTGCCTGTTCTGCTCGGAAATTTCGCCAATGGCGAAATCCCCTCACAGAACCCATCGGCTTTTGAACTTTCCCTATGACAAACTGAGGTTGATTATTGCAGCAAATCGGCACATTTTTGTATCTTTTGAGTCTGTATTTAAAATACAGTTTTAATTTCTCCATGACATTTTTGAAAATGTCATGGTTTTTCTGTTTTTGCACCAAAAACTGCACACCCCAGAAGGTCGTCCAGTTCACAGACTCGGATAGTTGTTTCACCGATTCCACCCCAGTCTGCCACAATGCCGCACGCCATATGTTCAAAATTATCATCCTCAAAAAAGATGCCCTTCAGGTTATTGATGATTACATTGATGGCTCTGTTTGAGGTGTCCCACACCTTAGTATTTTTTGTTCCCCTCGGTGTGATGATTTCAATCAGCACAAACGCCTTACTAAACTTTGGAATACCCGTTTTACTCTCCTCTGCGATTGCTTGATGTATCAGTTTTACCCAATGCAGTTCAACCGCCTCTGTCAGTTCTTTGAGTGCAGGTAACGGTTCTTCGATTTTTATTGTTACGACACGCTTATCAGTGCTATTTAAGCAGGTGACGGTAGAAACTTCGGGTTGTTCTTTTTTGCATCCGCCGAAATCTTCCAAGTCGTTTATCGCACCGCGCACCTGTGCTCGAAGCCGCAGGATCTCTCTGTAAGCAAGTTCTAATTTATCTGCATCAACACCCTTTGCCTCGGTTATGAGCTTATTGATCTTTTTAAGTGTTGTCTTCAAATTTAAAAACATAAACGTTCACCCTTTCTGAATCTTTAACATCGGGATACATAGCTATAATCGACAAATCGGACTCTTGCATTATAATGGAATATCTAACATCTGAAACGGAAAAAGTATCTTTTTCCGCCAGTGCGTGATACATCTTAACAGCCGAAAAGAAATACACCAGTTTGAGCAAATCGTAAGCTGGGTTGATAAAATATCTGTCCGGCCATACCTCAATATCGCCTTCTTGAGCGTTACGAATCGGTGTGCCATCTTCAACGGTATTGTTGATAATGTGTTCATCCTTATAAACCCACTTTAAGCCGTCTTTTAAATTGCTACGCTCAATTAAATAAACGTGTTCATACTGGACTCGTAGCCGTATCGGTGAACGAGAGTAACTGACGGGTTTATTGCGCTCGGAATATTGTTCTTCCAACAATGTGCGGCGGTGCCACATAGTTTGGCGGATAATATTTTTTGCAATCTTTTCGCGTTCTTCATCATCACAAATGAAAATGATACCATCGGCTTTGGTTTCATACGAGCCGTATTTGGTATAAAATAGGGAGCTTTCAGCCCGCAATTGCCATTCCATTTTTCCATCACCGATATCGTAAACAGCATACTTTTTACCATAGGCAAGTAATATGCCTGCAAAACGAGTGGTAGATAGCACACCCTGGGCAATATTGCGCCAACAAGCAGATGGAATAAAATGCGGCAACTCGTTTTCGGGTAGTTCACCTATTATTATGACACCATTTTTCTCCATTAGTGCAGCTACTCGCGATACTTGAAGCACACGCTGCTTTGCCGTTGTATTGCTGCCTTCGGAAATTAAACGCTTTTCACTAGGAAAAATATCTCTTCCTTTTTTAAGAACTGATACAATGCCATTCTTGTTCTTGACAATATAATCGTTCTTTGTAAGTGGTCTAAAAGCATAAGATAAAGCAACTCTATCGCTTGTACCATCTATATCTAACACTTCAAGGCAGCTTAGATAATCCAACGTGTTGAAACGGATAAGATGCCGTATTAGCCGCAGCTGATTATCGTGTAATTTCATCTAAAACCTCCTAACAAAATCAGGTGATATGAATTAGCATAAAGCCCGTTCATATCACCTGACATTTAATATTGATTGCCTTACCGGCTGGCAAACTCCTATCTTACGAAAGGTTATTACTGATTCTTAATCCAGCGGTTCGTCGCGCAAATATGCAATCAACCTTTCAGTATAAACACGAACGTATTTCTGTCGCGTACCGATATTGCCGCCAAGCAACGAATAAGGCTCTCTGCCTTCCGCAATCAGCCTGGACAATTGTCTGGGCGATACACCCAAATACTTTGACGCTATTTCCAACGGGATATGATTGGGATATTTCTCTCGAAGCATATCAGCCGTCTTTTGATCCATAGGCACTTCCTCCTTTCTCTGCACACCACCTTTGAAAAGCAAGTTCGTTGTTAGGATCTTTGTAAAAACGAATAACCGATTCCAAGAATGTGGCACACAGAAATTTTTTCTCCATACTGGGAATAGATTTCGGATCGATCCGAATAACTGGAATAGTTTTTATCACCTCCTGATTTAAACATTACCGGTATGTTGTAGTTAATTCTGAAAATCACCAATCGGTTGACTTCTGTTATTATACTACCATATCCGCTTTTATAAGTCAACTATATGGTGATTATTTTTATAAAATTCAGCATTTTAACAATTTTATGTTGATTTTGTTGATTTGGTGTGCTATAATATGCTTGTAGATGTCAAAAGGAGTTGTTATTATGAACGAAAAGAGAATGCAAGATATTATCGAAAGTTTATCCGAAGAACAAAAAACGTCTTCCACCTTTGGTGAAAGACTCAGAGAAATTCGTAAAGATATGGGTATGACACAGGATGAATTTGCTAAAAAATTAGGAACTTCAAAGCAGATTCTAAGCCGTTATGAACTTGATCAGCGCACACCAAAAATCGACCAAGTCGTTAAATACGCAAAAAAGCTTAATGTTTCTGTAGAGCATTTGGTTTGCGGAACAGAGATGAATGAAGTTTTCTTCGAATCTTTAAAAGGAAAACCTTTTTACAAAATTTTTATCGAGGTCACTTACGATTTAAAGAAACTACTGCTTGATGACCTTGTTAAATTAACAGGGCTTCCCGACAGAGAATTACGATCAATCATTACCCGCAGAATGAAATACGCCCCTCTGCACATTGCCTTGAAACTAACAAAAGCAACCGGAGTTCCTCTTGAAGTGTGGGCTGGCGACGATTCATACGAAATCCCAGAATTATCTGCTTGGGCAACCGAGGTCGCACACGCATATGATAAAGCCAGTTTAAAGGATCGTAACACTGCCAGATTGGCTTTGGGATTAGAAACAGTAAAGGAGTAATATAATGAACGCTGTTGTTTATGCCCGTTTTTCGAGTCATAGACAAGGTGAACAGTCGATTGAAGGTCAGGTTGCGGAAGCTGAACGCTATGCGGCTGAGCACGGATTAACAATAATTCATGTATATGCCGACCGAGCACAGACTGGCAGAAACGATAACCGAGAACAATTCCAATTGATGCTTTCAGATGCCGCAAACAAAAAATTTGATGCACTGATAGTATGGAAAACAGACCGCATCGGCAGAAACAAGGAAGAAATCGCACTTAACAAATATCACCTAAAGAAAAACGGTGTTAAAATCTATTATGTTGCCGAAATGATACCCGATACACCCGAAGGCATTATTTTGGAAGCTGTTATCGAAGGCATGGCAGCCTATTATTCTGAACAGCTCTCTCAAAATATCAAGAGAGGTCAACGCGCCAGCGCCGCAAAGGCACAAAGTACTGGTGGAAACAGACCGTTAGGATACCTCACCGGTCCCGACAAGAAGTTTATCATTGACCCCGAGAGTGCACCGACTGTTAAACTTGTATTTGATCTTTATGCCCAGGGACAGACCATTGCTCAAATCGTTCGGGAATTAAATGCAAGAGGACACCGCACATTGAAAGGCAAACCCTTCACTCATAACAGTTTACGAACTATGCTAAAAAACGAAAAGTACATTGGTATTTACACCTATAAGGATGAGGTGCGTTTAGAGAACGCTATCCCGCCTATCGTGGATACAGAAACATTTTATAAGGTTCAGGAAATGCTTAAATACAATCAACGTGCAGCCGCACACAAGAATGCCAAGGTAGAGTATCTGCTAACCGAAAAGTTATTCTGCGGTAAATGCGGCGCCATGATGGTAGGAGTAAGCGGAACAAGCAGAACGGGTAACCGTCATCACTATTACTACTGTCACAATCAGCGCAAAAAGTTGTGTACTAAAAAGCCAGTTCGACAAGTTTGGATCGAAAATCTTGTATTAGAATATATAATCAATCTCGTAAAAGATGAAGATATGATCGAATTCATTGCAGAAAATACGTATCAATATTATTTGGAGCAAAATACTGAAACGACATATACCGAGTCTTTAAGACAGGCTCTTGCAGATATTGAAAAATCAATTGCCAATTTGGTGAGGGCTATTGAGCAAGGAATTATAAACGAAGCCACCAAGAGCCGTATGGATGAGCTTGAGGAACAGAAAGATGAGATAAAAATTGCATTAGCAGAGGCTCGATTAAAAGAAAACCTCGGACTCAACAAGGAACGCATATTGTATTTTCTGCATCAGTTTGCAGATATGGATTATACGGACATTGAATGTCAGAAGCGGTTAATCAAAACCTTCTTAAACTCAGTTTTTGTATATGATGATAAAGTTGTTTTGACCTTCAACTATTCCGGAGATAATCGAACTATCACACTTCCGGAAATTGACGCCGGATTACAGCAGGGCGTTCGACTGCCCCGTGCGTTGAGCCACCAAATAATAAAGACTCACCTTTAAGGTGGGTCTTTGTTATTTTTGTATGATTGGGAGTCGAACAAGGAGGGAGCAAATCAAAGGATTTGCGGAAGAAAACAGTCCGGTGGACTGTTTTTGCCGACGTGGGCAAGCCGCTTACGGCGCGATAGGTGCGTTGCGCCGGAGAACTCCACTCCGCCAAATAAAAACCGTTATTTTAATACAAATGTATTGAGGTTTTTGTTTTATTGTGATATACTATGATTAACATCATAATAACATAGAGGGAGTATATGAAAAAAATAATTTTGCTTACGGCATTGCTTTTGTCAGTTTCTTTTTTGCTGTGTGGGTGCCTTACCGATATAATGTTAATTCCTGATGAGAGTTCCATGGGACAAGCGAAGAAATTTGAAAAAGATGGTTTTTCCATCCTACTTACCGACAAATTCGCGGAAGAAGAAAGCCAAATGGGATTTGATGCATACTTCGTGGCAGATTTTGGTGGGGTTGTCGTTTTAAAGGAAGAATTTACATTGGAAGAAGGTCTGGCTGAAATATCCTTAGAAGAATACACAACCTCTGTTATTGCCAATAACGGACACACGAATATAACTCCGCAAACCAAGGACGGACTTTGGTTCTATGAAAGAACCACCGACAGTAGCTATTCACAATCATATTGCTACAAAGGATCGGATGCCTTTTGGGTCGTTCAGTTCCTTTGTAATCCGTCTGATGCACAAACCCTTGGAGATACATTTTATCTGTGGGCGCAAAGCGTAGAAGTGAAATAATCTTGTATCGAAATTAGTATTAATCTTTATAACAAAAGCAATCCACTCTACTAGAGGGATTGCTTTTTAATATTATTAATCATTTATGTGTAATTTTGTATATTCCGATGGAGAATAACCCGTATGTTCTTTAAATTGCTTTGAAAAGTAATTTATAGTGTTATATCCACAGGTTTGTGCGACGTAAGAAACCGATGCTTGTCCCGATTCCAAAAGTCTTTTGGCAAGTATTATTCTTTGATTTATAACATCATTCATTGGGGATATTTGATATATTTTTTTATATAATTCGCAAAAACGACTTGGAGAATATCCGCTTAGTTTTGTAAGTTCATTTAACGTCCAATTTTTAGATGGATTTTTTATAATGTCACGTCTTACTATTGCAATATCTTTAATAGAATCATCAAATGAGTATAATTTTTGATAGGCTCTATGTATTTTAATTACCATATCTGTTACTGTGGTGTTAATTATATCAGTGTAACCAATATTTTTTGAAACATATTCAGACATTAGCTTATTAAAAAACTTTCTTAAAAAATAACTCTCCCCAACATTAAAAGAAACATTCAAAGGTATGGGATATTTATTTATAAGCCGCGAAAAATCATCACCTTCAATATGAAGCCAATCATTAACAAAACCACTGTTACTATTTTCGCGTGGACCGTGAAAAACTATAGTATTAGGTGTATTTAATAATATGTCCCCTGCCTCACCTTCAAGCATTTGTCCATCACACATATATAAAAACGGTGTTGAAAAGCAGCATAAAGTATAATAAGAATTTTTCATTTTTTGTGTAAACTCGCCTTTTTTATGAGGAAAATCAATACCAATATTTTTAAGTTCCATAAATCCACCACAATCGTAAGATATTATAAACAAATCGTTATATATTTGCTTGTTTTTACTATTTTATCATAATAAAATATAAATGCAAGTAAAACTTGGAAAAGAGGTTTTTATAATGAAAAAGTTTAGTCTAAACGGTAAATGGAATATGATCGGTGGCGGTTATAACTGTGATGGAAATATTCCAGGTTCTGTATATTCATTTTTGCTTGATAATAAGTTAATGGACGACCCATATTATCGCACAAATGAGCTTGAAGCAACACCAATACTTGAAAATGACTTTGTCTTTTCGAAAAAGTTTGATTTTACAGTGACTAAATCACCCGTTTTGTTGCACTGTGATGGACTTGATACACTTTGTGATATTACAATTAACGGTAAAAATATTGCACACACAAATAATATGCATCGCACCTATGAATTTGATGTTACCACTGTACTTAAAAATGGCGAAAACGAGATTAAGCTTTTGTTTGCTTTTCCTAATAAATTCTTGCGTGAAAAATATAAAGAAGATCCTGTTCCGGGTAATGGTGACTCACTTCATGGGATGGCACACCTTCGTAAAGCAAGCTGTATGCTTGGTTGGGACTGGGGTCCTCGCCTACCGGATGCAGGTATTTGGAAAGATATTTACCTTTTAACCGTTGATAGTGACCGTATAACCGACATACATATAACGCAACGTCATGAAAACGGTGAAGTTTTTGTGTTGCCAAGTGTTAAAACGCAAAATGGTATTGCAGAAATTTTTGTAAAAGTTACTACTCCTTGCGGATGTGAATTTACAATTCCCGCTAACTGTGAATCAAAAATCGAAGATCCACAGCTTTGGTGGCCTAACGGCTTTGGCAAGCAAAATCTCTATACCTTTACGGTTGAGCTTGTAGAAAATGGACAAGTTGTAGATAGTAACACAAAACGTATAGGCTTGCGCACTTTAAAGCTTATTCAAGAAAAAGATCAGTGGGGCGAAAGCTTTTGCCACGAGGTAAATGGTATTCGTTTCTTTGCAATGGGCGCTGACTATATACTCGAAGATAATATAATGTCACGTTACAGTAAAGAGCGCACATACAACCTTATAAAACAGTGCCACGATTGTAATTTTAACGCTATTCGTGTTTGGGGTGGCGGTATATACCCTCATGATTATTTCTTTGATGCTTGCGATGAATACGGACTTGTTGTATTTTGTGATCTTATGTTTGCTTGTATGGCAATACCGGGTTATCAAGCTTTTCAAGATAATATTGAAGTAGAGATTACCGAAAATCTTACAAGAATTCGTCATCATGCTTCGTTGGCCGTTATTTCAGGTAACAATGAGATAGAAGAAGGCATTGAATATTGGTGGCGCGACGAATGTCAAAACACGCGCAAGAGAGTTTATATTAAAATATTCGAGCGTATGATACCCAAAATTATTGATGAGGTTTGCCCATATATCCCCTATATTTCATCATCTCCAAGCTCGGGCGGCGGTTTTGTTGATATTCGTGGTGAAAATACCGGCGACTGTCATTATTGGCAGGTTTGGCACGGCGGTTTACCCTTTACAGAATATCGCAACCACTATTTTAGATATTTAAGCGAGTTTGGTTTTGAATCTTTCCCCTGTGAAAAGACGGTTAACTCCTTCACATTACCGGAAGAAAGAAATATTTTTAGTCGTACTTTTGAAATGCACCAGCGTTGCAAGGGCGCAAATAAAAAGATATTAAATTATTTGGGCGATACATTCCTTTACCCTGCCGATTTCGGCACGCTACTTTACGCTTCACAGTTATTACAGGCTGAGGCTATCAAGTACGGTGTTGAACATTTACGCCGCAACCGCAATGATAATCATTGTATGGGCGCTCTTTATTGGCAGCTTAACGATATATGGCCTGTGGCTTCATGGGCAAGTATTGACTATTTCGGCAGATATAAAGCACTTCAATATGTTGCAAAACGTTTCTTTGCGCCTGTTATGATTTCTTGTGCAGAAATTGGCGAAACCACTACCCGACCCTATGTTGTAATGCAGCGAGACGCTTATGATTACAGCACCCAAGCAAGACTTAATGTGACTAATGAAACTACTGCAGATATATGCGGTACTGTTAATTGGGAGTTGCGTTCTGCTGATGGTAAGGTTTTGCAAAGCGGAAATAATGATATTATCGTACCTGCTTTGTCGGCAGTATGGCTTGATAATATTGACTTTAACAAAACCGATGTTGAAAACAATTATATGAGTTTTTCTTTTGTAGTTGACGGTAACATTGTTTCCGAAGGTACTGTGCTATTCACAGTGCCAAAGCACTTTAATTTTGTAAATCCCAACCTTCGTTACGAAATTATTGGTGACGAAATAACAATTTATGCTGAATCTTATGCAAAATCGGTTGAAATTGATTCACCCGACAGCGACTTTATTTTAAGTGATAACTATTTCGACATGAACGCAGGCAGCAAAACCGTAAAAATACTTGAGGGCACACCAAAAACAATTAAACTTCGCAGTGTGTATGATATAAGATAAAAAATTAATCGGTAATCGTTTGATTACCGATTAATTTTTTTATAAATTTCTTCAGTTATATCGCAAATACGCATTGATTCGCAATATGTAGCAGTATTTAGTTTCTTTTTATTTGGAAGTCCCCAAACATTAAACAAACGCGGACCTATCCATTCGTTAGTTTTGGTGCCGTTAAAAAGGCCGTAAATCACGCTCAAAGCGGCTTTTTTAGGTGGCATAAAGATAATCTTCATGGGGTGCTTAATGATTGCAAAAATGAGTTTAGGGTAATGATTTGTTATATTGGTAAAAGTAATTCCCGGATGAACTACCGATAATGTTTCGTCATTATCAAATAATCCGTAAAGACTAAAGGTTAAAAAACGTTTTGCGTTACCGTAAACCTCACTCGCGGCAGTTCGGGTAGAAAAATCTATATCGTTTACATCAATTTTAGAATAGTTATGTGCAATACTGCTTACAGACACTACTCTGCCACATCGCGCTTTGATTTGTGGCATTAGTTCGTGAGCTAAATAATAAGGTGATACAAAATTGATTTGAAAAACGTTATCAAAGCCTGTATCGCATTTATAGCGAGGAATTTTATATGCGCCAGCATTTAATATTAAATAGTCGATATCTAAAGATTTTAGTTCTTGTGTAACGAATTTTACTTGCTCAAAAATTTTAAGGTCGAGAGTAATATGCTGTGCCGATAAATTAGGATACTTGTTTTTTAAATTTGCAATGAGTTTATTTGACTTATCGGGATTTCGGTCAAGACAAATAAGATTAGCCCCTAAATAAGCTAAATAATCACACAAAACATTACCGATACCACCTGTTGCGCCACTTACCGCAACAGTTTTACCTGCTAATGAGCTTGTATTTTTATCGATCCATATATAATAATTCATATTATCAGCTCATAATCCCCTGATTTTAATATTTTTAAAAGAGTTTGTTCGTCAGTAATGCGTTGCTTTGTTTTTATCCCTGACCAACATGCTGACTCAGGTAAATGTGAATCGCCACCCGCAGTTAAAATCCAATCAGGGTAATTTTGAGCAACCTCTTTTGCGGTAATATTTGCTTCCGGATTATTGCAAGCATTATAAACCTCGATTCCATCAATATATTCAATAGGTAATAAACGCGGATTTTTTATGTAGGCTCTATCTCTGAACGGATGAGCTTGAATACATAACGCACCGAAATCATGTAATGCTTTTGACCAAGATTCTATAGTATGATCATCACATAATTCCGGGTGTTGATACAAAAATTCGGGGGTAATACCATAGCATAAAATCTCTAAACCGTCAAAAAGATGTTCCTCAATGGCAAAAATAACGTTTAAATCATTATTTTGAGCAATTTTTTTGCATTTATTATAATCCTTCTCATACTGGGCAACAAAATCATTCCAGGGCAAATTACGGTCAATACCACTGTTGCCCTTAATAAAATGATTTGTAATTACACAACCGCTATAACCACCTGCAATTAAAGCGTCAATAAGTTCTTGAGGTTGCATAGGTGCGCATTTACTGCAAGGTGTAGTGTGGGTATGCATCTGATATTTATATGTCTTCACGCTGCTCACTACCCTATTTTAAGATTATAACACCGTTTGTTACAGTGGAGGTAATTGTTTGCTTTATACTTGAGGAAACAATCATATCAACCACAGGAGTTTCGATTTCGCGGCGGATAACATTGCGAAGCTCACGTGCACCGGTTTTTGTGCCGTTGCATTTTTCAGCAATATATTTAGTTACTAAATCGTCAAAAACAAAAATAATGTTTCTCTCTGCTAAGGCATCTGCTAATTCCTTAAGCAAAATATCCGCAATTTTTTGTAGCGACTCGGTTGATAAAGGACTAAACACAACAATTTCATCTACGCGGGCAATAAACTCGGGGCGCAAAAACTCACGCAAGGCTTTTTCTGCTTTTTCTTTAGAAGCATCGGCAACTGTTTTGCCAAATCCCAAAAGATTTTCGCTACGCTCACTACCTGCATTTGATGTCATTACTATGATCGTGTTTTCAAAGTTTACGTTTCTTCCGTGAGCATCGGTTACTCTACCCTCGTCAAGAATTTGCAAAAGTATGTTAAGCACATCAGGGTGTGCCTTTTCTATTTCATCAACCAAAATTACCGAATAAGGCTTGCGGCGTACTTTTTCGGTAAGCTGACCTGCCTCATCATAGCCAACATATCCGGGAGGCGCACCGATAAGTCGAGATACCGAGTGCTTTTCCATAAACTCGGACATATCAAGACGAATTAATGTTTCGGGAGTGTCAAACAGTTGCTCTGATAATACTTTTACAAGCTCGGTTTTACCGACACCGGTAGGACCAACAAATATAAATGATGCAGGGCGACGTAAAGCGCTTGTTTTTACACGTGAACGCTTAACTGCATTTGCTACAAGATGCGTTGCGTTGTTTTGACCTATTATATGATCGTTTAAAGCGTCTTCAAGTCGAGAGAGCTTAGAAAGCTCATTCTCTTCAATTTTTGACGCAGGAATACCTGTCCACATCTCAATTACAGTAGCCAAGTGACGCTCGGTTACTGTGTTATTGGCGGCTGCTTCACAAAGACTGTCAGCCTGCGTTCTATATTTTTCGAGGTTGGATTTTACCATTGCTTGCTTTTCGTAGTCTGGATTTTCAACCTCGGCAGTCAGTTCATCTAACTGTTTAGAAAATTCCGCTACCTTTTTGTTAGCAATATAAAGCTCATCTATTGCTTTATTTTCAAGGCTTGCGCAGGCACAAGCTTCATCAAGTAAATCTATTGCCTTGTCGGGTAAAAATCTGTCCGTTACATATCTTTCTGAAAGGTAAACCGCTTTTTCGACAAGGCTATCGGGTATTGATACGGTATGATAACCCTCGTAATAAGGCTTAATACCAAGCATAACGTTAACCGCTTCGGCAATTGAGGGCTCCTCAACCGTTATGGGTTGAAAACGGCGCTCAAGAGCGGCATCTTTTTCGATATATTTTCTATATTCTTTAAACGTAGTAGCGCCTATAACCTGAATTTCACCGCGAGAAAGCGCAGGTTTTAAAATGTTTGCTGCATTCATAGAACCTTCGGCCGAGTCACCTGCGCCCACAAGGTTATGAATTTCGTCAATAAATAGTATTATATTACCCGCATCTTTAACCTCATCAATTAGTCCCTTTACCCTGCTTTCAAACTGACCTCGGAATTGTGTGCCCGCTACAAGACTTGTAAGGTCAAGCAGTAAAATCTCTTTATCAAGAAGTCGAGCAGGCGCTGTGCCGTTAACAATTTTAAGCGCAAGACCCTCTACAATTGCAGTTTTACCGACACCTGGCTCACCAATAAGACAAGGGTTGTTTTTACTGCGGCGAGAAAGTATTTGAAGCATACGGTCAAGCTCGCGATCACGACCTATTACAGTATCAAGCTTGCCTTCTTTTGCGCGCAGTGTAAGATTATTGCAATATTGGTCTAAAAAACGCTTTTTCTTTTTGGGCTTTTCGCCTTTAGATTGCTTTGTTTTCGCACCTTCGGTATTTTCTTCTTTTGAGACACCAAATAAGTTCTTAAGAAAAGGTATGGCGGGTGCAGTGCCCAAATCAAAAGTGCCGTCATTTAGCGCCTCATCATCAAGCTCCATATCTTCAGCAGACATTGCCTCTAAAAATTGATTGCTCATCATTTCAATATCTTCGTCAGATATATTCATACTCTTAAGCATATCATCGACCGGCTTAATTCCAAGTTCTTTTGCGCACGCAAGACAAAGTCCTTCGGTTTCGCCATTTGGATTAAGCGGATTTGACATAAATACCACTGCGGGTCTTTTTTTACATTTTGAACATAATTTCATTTTTAAATAAACTCCTTGGAAACGCTGTTATATGAATGGTGAAAATCCCATGAAAAACTTAAAAATATACGAAGAATTAATTGCATCGTATGTAAAAATCAAAAATCCGTTTTTGGTAAAAGAAAGTATAAGGCTAATTACCAAACAAAATATTATGGCGACAGCAGTACCTTTTACAATACCTAAAATTCCACCTAAAGTTTTATTAATTGTGCCAACAACACTAAAAGTAAATAATTTGTTTATAAATTTTGCAAGAAATTTAACAAAAAACAACAATATGATTACTAAAATTACCGATAAAAAAACAGATATTAATTTTGTTGCAACAGGCTTTACAAACGAATCAGAAATATTTTGTGCGAGTTGGATGCTGTCGTTTGCTGATCTGTCTTGTACGGTTGTAGTAATACTTTCTTTCGATAGATTAAAAAATCTGCTTTCTGTAATAAATGCGGGCATCTTAACCCACACAGCATCAACTGCACTTGTTGCGTCTGAAATACCGTCGTTTGCAACATTTTGAACGGTTTTAACCACCGAGGGTTGAATTAGTTTATCATAAGTAGCATTAGCAATTGGTGAACTAATTGTAAAAGCTATTACAATAGCTGCAACAAACCCAGCTACCTCAATTAGAGTGCGAACAAAACCTTTTTTTGCCGATAAAAATACAAAGAAAAGAATTATTAAAACAATAATACCGTCAAGAATATATGACATATTAACTCCTACCCTCTTGAATATTAATTTTTGAAATTTCGGAATCGCTTACTGTAGCAACTGCATTAGAGCCTACAACAGCGAACTTGAGTGCGCCATAATAACAGGTTCCATCCCTTAATGCAGTACCGTTTTTGTCATAAATACCGATTGCTGTGTCGCAAAGCAAATAAACTCTACCTTTATTATACTGAATATCAGTAATTGAATTATTGATTTTAAACTCAGAGCTTTTTTCGCCTTTTTTAGAAATTATTATAATTGTGTTATCGCTGCGGTCATTTGCTCTGTTAACCGTTAATAATATTCCGTTTTTGTCGGTTCTAAATGTACTAATTTCACCGGAAATTTCAAGCTCGTTTGAATTGAATTTTGTCCAATGCAAAAATTTATATTTATCACCGCAAATAATTGAGATACCCTTGCCGGTGTTATTAATTGATAATGGTATAGAACTGCCTAACTCAAGAGTGTGTAATGGCTCGGCAGAATCAAATCCCAAAATCAAGAGCTTTGTGTTGTATTGTCCTGATACAACACTGAGCGTTGAAACCGCTAATTTGTTTTCAGCTGAATTTAATAATACATTGTTAATTATTTCCTTTGCAGAGTTCCAAGAAAAAACTTCCTTAAAATTTTTATTATATACAGTTGCAACAGAGGTGTAACGATCCGAATGTGTAGAAACAGCAAAACCGCCGTTTTGTGAAATAGATGCAGTAATAATATCGTTTTTGGTTTGCAAAGAATGAATTTTACCGCTTAGATTATAGATATAAATCGATTTTCCGCCTTGATCATAAACCAGTGCGCGTGTACCTGATACCGACATTATAGGATTTGAAAAGCCGTGCAATTCATCAAAAACAATCTTACCGCTGTTTGAGTATGCCGTAATATTTGTGTCGGTTAGCACATAAAAATAAGATCTGTTTGAAACGGTATTAAGTACCGTGCTACCCGAAACGCTTGTGGGATAACTACCGTGACCTAAAACAGAAGAAAAATTCACTATATTTTCATATAACCCGCCCGGTAGAAGCGCTGATAGTCCAATACAAACAACGCAAATGAAACAAATCGCAATGCCAAGAACTTTGAACTGAGTTTTTCTTTTGTATTTTGTTCCACGAACAATTTTAACTTTTTCTTCGGGAACTATCCCCGTATTTTTTTGTCTTTTATTAGTCATATTAATATTTTTCTCGGTATTAATATGACTTTTTTTATGTCTGAATGACTTTTTAATCTTTTTTCTTTTATAATCAGGCAATTATACTACCACCTTAATCTCTATAATAAACACTGTCTAAAATCAATGCATAAGCGGGTAAAGTGTCCCCCGCTTTTGAACGGTCTTTTTCATTAAAAACTTGTTTATAGCAATCATACTTTAGCCTGTTCTGACCAACAGCAAGCGCCGTACCGGCAAGTATGCGTACCATATTATATAAAAATCCATTGCCTTTTATTTCAAAAAAAATCTTGTTGTCGATTGCAGTAACTTTACATTCTGCGATGGTTCTCACAGTATCATCAACAGTTCTTTTTGAACTGGAAAAACCTGCAAAATCGTGTGTGCCAATAATTCCATTGCAAAATTCGTTCATTAAGTCTATGTCGGGTATTGACTCAAGATGCAACATATATCTTGAGTCAAATGGATTTAAAACACCCGTATACATCGAATAAATGTATTTTTTACCCTTGGCGTTATATCTTGCGTGAAAATCTGGTGCAACCTCGCGGCAATCAATTACAGCAATGTCGTTAGGTAACAATGAATTAAGTCCCTTTAAAAAAGCACTTTCGGGGAAATGATCTTCGCAGTCAATGTGACAAGCAAACTGACGCGCATGAACACCGGCATCTGTACGACTACAACCGGTTACCGCTACCCTATTTCCCAAAAGCTGTTCTAAAGCATCCTGTAAGGTCTGCTGCACGGTGATTCCGTTTGGCTGTACTTGCCAGCCGTGATAGGCAGTGCCATCGTATGAAATTGTAAGCAGCATCCTTTTCATAAATAACTCCTACATTATAAAAATATATTAATTACAATAACAGTAGCACACATAATAATCGTTATAACAAAGGCAACTAAATCATTTAGGCTATATTTTAGTTGTTTCATACGCTGTCTGCCCTCACCGCCGTTATAACAGCGACATTCCATTGCTTCAGCAAGCTCATAAGCACGGCGCACCGAAGATATTAAAAGTGGTATCAAAATAGGTATAAGCGCTTTTATGCGGTCTATTAGCTTTCCGTTTTCGAGATCGGCGCCGCGAGCCTTTTGTGCGTTCATAATTTTTTGTGTTTCTTCTATTAGTGTGGGTATAAATCTGAGTGCAATTGTCATCATCATAGCAAGAGTATGAACAGCGTTTTTAAGACCGATAAATCGCAGTGGTGATAACAAATTTTCAATTGCATCGGTTAAGTCATTTGGTGTTGTTGTATATGTCAGTTCTGCACTTGCAACTATAAGCAATAAAATACGAGCCGCCATATAGAACGCGCGATACAATGAGCCAGTTGTGATTGAAAGTTTCCAAAAAGAGAGTAAAACCTCACCCGAAGCATTATAAAAAAGATTGATAATCATTGTAAAAAAGATTATGGGCAAAATAGCCTTTAAATTTTTTAGATACATTTTAAACGGTACTTTTGATATGAACGCGCTTAAAAGTATGAATAATGCTACCAGTGACAATGCAACTGCGTTTTGCGATACAAAAATAAATACAATAACTACAACAAGTAACAAAATTTTCGTTCGAGGATCTAATTTATGAACAGCAGAATTACTTTCAAAATACTGACCAAATGTAATATCCTTAAGCATTTTGATTACCTCCTTTTAATAGAGTAAGAAGATAATCAACGGCGCGGTCAACCGTGAAAATGTCATCGGGTATATTAACACCCTTTTCTTTTAAAGCAAGCATAATTTGTGTTACCATAGGCACATTAAGACCAATAGATTTTAAAAAATCATGCTGGCGAAAGACATTATTTGTTGTATCAAAAAGCGCAAGCTCACCCTTGTTCATCACCAATAATTTATCGGCGATTAGTGCCATATCCTCCATATTATGCGAAATTATGAGAACAGTAGCGTCATATTTATCTCTATAATCTCCAATCATTTTTACAACATCTGCTCTGCCTTTTGGATCAAGACCTGCAACCGGCTCGTCAAAAACAATAATTTCGGGCTGCATTGCCATAACGCCAGCGATTGCAACACGACGTTTTTCACCGCCTGATAAATCAAACGGTGATTTTTCGAGATAATCAGGTTTTATACCAACAATTTCACAAATTTCGGCAATACGGGATGCAATTTCATCATCACTAAGCCCCATATTTTTTGGTCCAAAAGCAATATCTTTATATACTGTATCTTCAAATAATTGATATTCGGGATACTGAAAAACAAGACCAACTCGCGAGCGAATGCTGCGAATTTTTTTAGGGTCATCCCAAATGTTTTTTCCATCTAAAAGCACTCCACCCTCAGACGGCTTCAAAAGCCCGTTAAGGTGCTGAACAAGTGTTGATTTACCCGAACCCGTATGCCCGATTATGCCAATAACTTCACCTTTTTCAATGCTGAAATTAACCTTTTTAACCGCATCGTGCATAAACGGTGTATTACCGTCATAGGTGTGAGTTAAGTTTTTAACCTCAAGTATAGACAATTAAATTTCCTCCAAATGAATCGCATCGTAAATCCTTTGTGCTGATTCTTCTATAGAAATAACATCCGTTGAAATTTTCATACCGCCCAATTTAAGACGGTATAGTAATTCGGTGGTTTGCGGAACATCAAGTCCGACTTCTTTTAGCAGCTTAATATTGCTGAAAATTTCTTTTGGTGTAGAGTCGGCAACAATTTTGCCGTCATCCATCACAATAACGCGGTCGGCGTCAACAGCCTCTTCCATAAAGTGTGTTATTAAAACAACTGTAATACCGTTTGCGCGGTTGAGTTTTTTTATGGTAGAAATAATCTCTGCTCTACCCTTAGGGTCAAGCATCGCTGTGGGCTCGTCAAGCACTATGCAAACGGGCTTCATAGCGATAATGCCGGCTATTGCAATACGCTGCTTTTGACCGCCTGAAAGTCTATGCGGTGTTGATTTACTAAATTCATACATATCAACAGCCTTTAAGGCTTCGTCGACCTCTGCACGAATAACATCGGGGCTGTGCCCTAAATTTTCGGGTCCAAAAGCGACATCCTCTTCAACAATAGATGCAACTAACTGATTATCAGGGTTTTGGAAAACCAGCCCTACCCTTCGCTTAATTTCAATTTCGCTTTTTTCGTCGGCAGTAGATATTCCGTCAACCAAAACCTCACCGCTTGTGGGCTTATATAAACCATTAAGCAGTTTTGCCAAGGTTGATTTACCCGAGCCGTTATGACCTAAAATTACAGTAAAATCACCGCGTTTTATATTAAGCGAAAAATCATTTAAAATAACATCTTTTTGGTCGCCGTCTTCATATTCAAATGTAATATTTTTTACTTCAATTATATTATCCATTTACTTTGTCCAGATCGTAGTATTTCCGCAAGGCAGAATAACATTTCGTTTTGTAACCTTTATGCCGATTTCTTCAGTAAAAACAGTACCAACATTTTTAGGAGCTATGCAGCTTTTTACCATATAGTTAAGTATTGTAGGCGAAAGGCCGCCCGTATAAGAATTTAAAAAGAAAAATAGTGGGTCATCACTTAATATTTTGCCGACATCGGTAAGTAATTCAGAAAGCTGCTGTTCTAACTTCCAAACTTCGCCGTTTGGGCCTCTGCCATAAGACGGTGGGTCCATAATGATAGCGTCATATTTGTTGCCGCGACGGATTTCGCGTTTTACAAATTTCATACAGTCATCAACAAGCCATCTGACAGGTTTGTCAGCAATTCCCGAAGCTACAGCGTTTTCCTTTGCCCAAGAAACCATACCTTTTGAAGCATCAACGTGGGTTACTTTTGCGCCTGCCTTAAGGCAAGCAACAGTAGCGCCTCCTGTGTATGCAAATAAATTAAGTACAGAAACCTCGCGATTGGATTCCTTTATAAGTTTTTGAGCCAAAGACCAGTTAATCGCTTGCTCGGGAAAAAGACCCGTGTGTTTAAATCCCATTGGCTTTAAACGAAATGTAAGGTCACCGTAGTTAATGCTCCAAACATCAGGCACCCTTTTTAATGTCTCCCAATAACCGCCGCCGCTATTAGAACGGTGGTAGATTGCGTGGGCATTATTCCAACGCTCATCTCGGTGGCCTTCATTCCATATTATTTGAGGATCGGGTCTGATAAGAATTATATCACCCCAACGCTCAAGGCGCTCACCGTTATCTGCATCTATTAACTCATAATCATTAAAGTTTTCAAAAGTTCTCATTTAAAAATCCTTTATAAAAGTGATTGTTGTGTGTTGTTTTTTATACCCAAATGTTCATAAGCCGCTTGGGTAACACATCGGCCTCGTGGAGTGCGTGTTAAAAAGCCTATTTGCATTAAATAAGGCTCATAAACATCTTCGATAGTTACAGCCTCTTCACCGACAGCCGCCGCCAAAGTGTCAAGGCCAACAGGGCCACCGCCGTAGTGATTGATTATAGCGCTAAGCATCTTACGGTCAAAGTCATCAAGACCGAGTTCATCAATCTCAAAACGAGCGAGCGCCGACTGCGCAACCTTTACATCAATAGCGCCGTTAAATTCAATTTCGGCAATATCACGCACTCGCTTGAGTAATCTATTTGCAATACGAGGCGTACCGCGTGAACGAGATGCAATCTCTAATGCACCTTCATCATCAATGGCAATTCCCAAAATACCTGCCGAACGTTTAACAATTTGTCCTAATTGTTCGGGTGTATAAAGTTCAAGACGAAGCAGCACGCCAAAACGGTCGCGTAGCGGTGCGGTTAACTGTCCCGAACGGGTTGTAGCGCCTACAAGCGTAAAATGTGGTACATCAAGTCTTATTGAACGCGCCGAGGGACCTTTGCCTAAAATTATATCAAGCGAAAAATCCTCCATAGCAGGATATAAGATCTCTTCTACGTTGCGTGAAAGACGGTGAATTTCATCGATAAATAAAACATCGCCCTCGTTAAGTGAGGTTAAAATCGCAACCAAATCACCTTGCTTTTCTATTGCTGGGCCTGAAGTTACACGAAGATTAACGCCCATTTCGCGCGCGATAATGCCCGACAAAGTAGTTTTACCAAGTCCGGGAGGGCCGTATAATAATACGTGGTCGAGCGATTCTTTTCGTTGTAGCGCCGCCTTAATATAAATACTTAAATTGTCTTTCGCCTTGTCTTGACCAATATAATCATCAAGTGTTTTAGGTCTGAGTGAAATTTCGGTGTCATTATCTGCTACTGTATATTCGGGTGTAACAATTCGATTTTCAAAATCCATTTCTTGCTCGATCATTAATTATAACCCCCTTGCCAAAGATTTAAGTGCTTGTTTTATAAGTTCGTTTGTATCGAGTGTTTGGTCTAATCTGCCGACAGCAAGAGATGCCTCGCTTTGTGAATACCCAAGTGATACAAGCGCTTCGATTGCTTCTTTAGAAGAGCTATTTGCCGTAGCGTTGCCGACAGCTTTTACATCAAACGACATATCTCCAACAGTAATAGAGCCAACCTTATCTTTTAGCTCAAGCACAATACGCTGTGCAAGCTTAATGCCAACTCCCGATGCTGCTGTGAGTGACTTTGCATCGCCGCTTGCAATATAAAGCATAATTTTATCGGGCGTAAATTCCGAAAGAATAGCAAGACCTATTTTTGAACCAACACCGCTTACGGAGGTAATAAGCTTGAAAACCTCAAGTTCTTGAGCGTCAGCAAAGCCGTATAAATCAAGAGCATCCTCACGCACGGAAAGATAGGTATACAAAAACACACTGTCACCAATATTTCCCAATTTGGCGTGTGTGTTTTGAGTTACAAAGCATTTAAGCCCAACACCGCCACATTCAACAACAAAATAGTTAAGTTCTTTAATAATAAGTTTTCCGTTTAAGGTAGCAATCATTATTTTATGTTTCCTTTCGTAAATTTTGAATATAAACTACCCGAGCAGTGACCGTGACAAATAGCTAAAGCCAATGCATCGGCGGTATCGTCAGGCTTGGGTACCGAATTTAAATGCAAAATATTTTTTACCATTTCCATAACCTGATGCTTTTCTGCCCTGCCATAGCCTGTTATTGACTGTTTTACCTGTAACGGTGTATATTCATATATGTCGATTTTTCCCGTGCGCGCTGCAAGCAAAATTACACCGCGTGCCTGCGCCACATCGATGGCGGTAGTGGTATTTGTGTTAAAATACAATTTTTCTATTGACAAGCATTGCGGCTGATATGTTTTTATAAGCGTCTGCATATCATCATAAATATCACAAAGCCTATCGGGGAAAAATTTATCCGGCGTTGTTGTTATTGCGCCGTAAGCCACTGTTTTAAAGCGAAAATTATCGTATTCAATTATTCCGTAGCCGATGGTTGCATAACCGGGATCAATACCCAAAATACGCATAATTTTCACCTCGCAAACTATAAAAAGGCATAATAACCCAATATCTAATATATTATATCACATTATATTATTTAGAGCAATAATTTTTTATAAAAAAATAGGTACTCACAATATTAGTGAATACCTATTGCTGAATTATTCGAGAGTGTCGTCGCCTTCAGAAGAATTATTCTCATCTGAAGATGTATTACTTTCATCGCTGATATTATCACCTTCAGACTCAGTGTCCGATTCGGTAGAACTGTTTTCGGTATCGTCAGAAGAAACTAGTAAATCTTCTGACGATGTATCACTAACTGTTTCCGAAGCAGTATTACTTGAAACGGTTTCAGAAGATGTGTTTTGGCTCGGTGTTTCTTCCGAAGATGTTGATTCTTCATCAGGTTCGGGTTCGGGCTTTGGGTGACCGCCTTTGCAAGTGTCAATTTGAACACCTGAAATATAATAACCAGTAGATTTGCTGTAACAAGATGGCACTGCCAGATGTCCTGTAATATTGCAGTATTTTGCTTCGATAATCTGATCACTGAATTCAAATTCTTTTTCTTCAAGGTCTTTATGAATTTCAGTCATAATATCTCGCCATACTTTTGCTGCGGCACCTGCGTTGTGCACATTTTCAGGCTGATCAAAGCCATACCAAACGCTACCTACATAATAAGGCGTACCTGCAACCATCCATAAATCCTTTGATTCGCTTGATGTACCGGTTTTGGCGTATACTTTCATTTTGCTATAACTTGCAATACCTTTGCCCGTACCCTGCGATCCATACACAACGTTTTGAAGCATTTTGTTCATAACGGTTGCTGTTGTTTCTTTAATTACTTGCTCACCATTGCCGGCTTCTAATACGGTCTCACCGTTAATATCTAAAACCTTGGTGTAGGTTGTAGGCTCATAGTATTTGCCACCGTTACCAAAAATTGCATAAGCTGCAGCTGATTCAGTGGTGGTTATACCATATTGACAACCGCCAAGTGCTAAAGAAGAAAGGTTTTTATCAGCATTATTTAAATGCTCTAAATGGAGCTTTTGTGTTAAAAAGTTATATGAATTATCTATACCAATATTATCTCTTAAAATCCAACAAGGTATTGTGTTTGCAGAGCGCTCCAACGCCTTTGCGGCGGTCATTTTTCCCGCATAATAGCCGTACCATTCTTTAGGACCCTTTTTGCCGTCTTTATAGTATTTATCCATTGGCTTATCTTCTATCATTGTTGAATATGAAATATAGCCACTGTCAATAGCCTGTGTATAAACGCCCAACGGTTTCATTGTTGAACCTGGTTGTCGCGGAGAATCAATAGCGCGGTTTAGACCGCGGTTAACGGTTTTTTCACCAACACCGCCGACAATACCTTTAATATTGCCGTTATAGTCAATAATTGTCATTGCAGACTGAACATTGATGCTTCGGTCTGCTGATGATTTTTGTGAAAAGTAGGTTTTATGCTTAAGATATACCGTTTCCATAGTATCTTGTATATCGGTATCAATTGTGGCGTAAATTTTATAACCACCGTTATACAGCATAGTAGAAGCTGTTTCTTCGCTACAGTTATATTTTACGCTCAAATCTGCAATTATATCGCTGATAAGCGCATCTACAAAATAATTATTTATAGGTATTTCAAAATCCTGTTGCTGTGTTTTATCTACAACAACCTCTTGCTTTACGGCAGCAGCATACTCATTATCGGTTATTTTTTCAAGCTCATACATCTTATAAAGCACATCGTTGCGACGGTCTTTATTGCCCTCGGGTTTAGTCATCGGGTTATATGCGCTTGGATTTTTGGTAATTGCCGCAAGTGATGCGCATTCCGCTAAAGTGAGTTCGTCTACATTTTTATTAAAATAATAATTGGCGGCAACCTGTACTCCGCAAATACCGTTACCCAAAGATATGGTATTTAAATACGCTTCTAAAATGGTGGTCTTATCGAGCATTTTTTCAATAAGCAGCGCTCGAGCAATTTCGCGCACCTTACGCATAGCGCTTTTGTCATTGTCTGAAGTAATATTTTTTATTAGCTGTTGTGTTACGGTAGAGCCACCCTGATTTGATGAGTAAATATTAACAAAAGGCAGATAGTTTACAAATGCACCAGCAGTTCGCTTCCAGTCAACACCGGAATGCAAATAAAAACGCTGATCTTCTATAGAAACAAAAGCATCTATCAACTGTTTTGGCATCTTTTCAATATCAACCCAAATACGATTTTCGCTGCCATGTATACGCTGATATTCTTCCCAAACACCTGTTCTGTTTTTAACATAAATTACTGAGGTCATGTTCATCTCGTAATTTTTAATATTATCAACAATTTCTTTACAGCCTAAAAAATCTCGCTCGCTTTTTTTGCTGAAGGTTACGGCAAACACCATACCCAAGGAAGAAAGTATTATAACAGCAGACATTAAAACACAAAAATACTTAAACGCCTTTTCCATAATATTCCTCCTTTTGTTTTTGCTATAATTATAACACCTTTTTGTGAATTTATCAAATATTATATAAAATTTTTTATAAATATTCACAATTTAGTAAAAATATGGTATATAATTATAT
>JAZUOS010000047.1:0-5883 GCA_045604765.1 Acutalibacteraceae bacterium
CCTCCGACTTGGTATGGGGTCTTTGGGTTTTTGGTGATGAACCGATTGCCCCAAAAACAAGCGCGCTTGATTCGCTCAAAAAGCGTATGAATGTTTCTGAAACCCCAAAGCCGCAGAGTGATAAGGTTCAACTGTCCGATCAAAAAAGCGACGAGAAAGCCGAAAATAACACATCAGAAAAAGAACCGCAGCCTATTAAGAGCGAGGTTGTTACGCCAAGTCAAAAAACCCTTGTTGAAAAGGTTAAAAGATATACCGTTGACGAACAGGGACACGATGCGTCCGAAAACCAAAAGCCTATATACGAGCTTCAATCGGTAGCCGAAATTCTTATGAATGAAGGCGAAACCGCTATGAAGGATCTCTCGAAAAAATACGGCTTAGATTTTGTTGTTGACGATTTGGGCAAGGGCGCAAAGAAGCAACCCTCTCACGAAACACCAAAACAAGAAAAAACAGAGATTAAGCCCGCAAAACAAATCGACAAGGCCACCCCTACCCCCGCATTTGAGCAGATGGTAAGCGATGCCGAGGCTCGTGAAAGCCGTGAGCTTTATGAAAATTTTTTTAAAAACGAAAAGGCTGCCGAGCAGCCTGATATCAGCGTGCCCGACATTTCAGATATTGACACGCACGAGGTTGGCATTGCAAATGATACTCCGCTTTCAAACACTGCAACCATTCGTTTTACTCCCGTAAAAGATAACAAAGGTAACACCGATCACATAACCATAAGCAGTGTTACCAAGCATATTGATTTGGGCGAGCACATACCCGAAGACATTTCAAGTCAATCGGCACCGCGCCTTGAACAATCGGAATTTGAAAGCTTTGAACCAAAAACCGAGTTTTGTGATACGGCAAGCGGCAAAAAACTGTTACACAGCCTTGCAAAACAAAAGCGTTCCTTTTTTATCGACGCGTTTGTATCGGCTTTAGCAATTATTGCGCTATCGGTATTTCTTATACCCGCCGTGTATGACTTTATACTCGCAAGCCCCAAGGATGCAATGTTTGTTTGCTCGGCATTTCTGCTTGTATCTGTGGCAGCAAACAGCGATATGTTTTTTGACTTTAAAAATTTGCTGATTGGGCGTTCACAATTTGATGTGCTTGCCTCTCTTTGTTCTATGCTTACACTGTCCCTTGGTGTCACGGCCGCTTTTGCAGAATCCAACGCATACTACATTATATTGCTTTGCGCTGTTGTGCTTTTTGTGCGTGTGTTGTGCAAATTCAAAAGCGTTTCGACACAATACAGCAGTTTAAAACAAATAGCAACTACAAATTCAAAAAATGCAGTCGCGCTTATAAATGACCCTGCCACCACATTTGCTATGGCAAAAAACAGTATAGAAGGCGATGTTTTGGTCGCCGCGCACAAAAAGACGCAGTTTGTCGACGAATTTATGAAGCATTTTGAATTTCACAAGGCTATGTCGGGCAGAGTTTCGATTGTGTTTTTTGTAACACTTGGATTGTCCTTGCTTTGCGGGTTAATGGCTTACTTTTACTACGGTAATATTTTTAACGCGCTTTTTGCTGCAGCAAGCATTTCATGTATTGCTGCAATGCCATCGGTTTTCTTTATAGACACAGTTCCGTTTGCGTCGGCGGCTAAAAAGCTTAATACAAGCGGCGCTATGATAGCGGGGCTTTATGGCGCTGAAAAAATAGAAAAAGCAAATGCCGCTGTTATTAATATTAACGATATTTTCCCCGAAGGCACCATTACTATGCATAATATGAAGGTGCTGTCAAACAACAACATTGACGAGATTTTACTGCGAGCCGCTTCGCTTACGGCGGCGGTTGGCAGCCCTATGGCACCCATATTTAAACAAATAGCGGGCACAAATTCGTCCTATTCTATCCCCGATTCCGATACCGTTAAATATGAAAAAAATCTCGGTATTTCGGGTTGGGTAGATAACGAGCCGTTATTTATTGGCAATCGTTCGTTTATGAAGGCGCACGGTATTGATATTCCCAGCCTTGAGGTAGACAAAAAGATTTTGCGCAAGGGTTATTTCCCTGTTTATGTTGCAACTTCAAACACGGCCTGTGCGCTTGTTGTAATTCAATATAACGTTGACCCTGCAGTTGCCAAAGAACTGCACAAAATCACCGAGCTTGGAATAATGCTGCTTGTAGAAAACTGCGACCCCAATGTAACCGAACAGATGCTTTGCGATTATTTTGGTCTTTATGATGATACTGTAAAAATTATGACCAATGCGGGTGTGCATATGTATAAAAATGCTGTGCCCGATGTGTTAGCCTGCGACGCCCCTGCTGCGTTCCGCGGTTCAGGACTTAACTTTATAAAGCTTATAAACCGTGCATCAGGCATAAAAAAATGCAACCGTTTACTTACCGTGATGTACGCGCTGTTTGCAATATTGGGCGCTCTTTACTTTATCTATGCCGCATTTTCAGGGCTTTTGGATATGCCTGAGCAATCCACTGTTTTGCTATACTGCCTTGCAACAACCGTTTTATCAATAATCGGTTTTCTCATTCGAAAACCGTAGGAGGAATAAAAAATGGAAAATAAACAAAAATTTTACATCACAACCGCTATTGCTTACGCTTCACGCAAGCCGCACATTGGCAATGCCTATGATATAGTGCTTGCCGATATGATTGCCCGTTATAAAAAGATGATGGGCTTTGATGTTTATTTAATGACAGGCTCTGACGAGCACGGTCAAAAGATTGAGGAATACGCTAAGGCTGACGGTATATCACCAAAGGAATTTGTTGACAATGCCGCCGCTAATATTAAGGCTGTTTGGGACTCACTTGATACTTGCTATGACAAGTTTATTCGTACCACGGACGACTATCACGAAGACACTGTTCAAAAGATATTTAAAAAGCTTTATGAACAAGGCGATATTTACAAAAGCACCTATGAAGGTAAATACTGCGTACCTTGCGAATCTTTTTATACCGAAAGTCAGCTTGTAGACGGCAAATGCCCCGACTGTGGCCGCGAGGTTATCGACTCTAAAGAAGAGGCATATTTCTTGCGTCTTTCAAAATATCAAGATAAATTAGTTGAATATTACGAGCAAAATCCCGACTTTATTAAACCTGAATCTCGCAAAAATGAAATGCTTAACAACTTTATCAAGCCCGGTCTTCAAGACCTTTGCGTGTCACGCTCATCATTTAAGTGGGGCGTACCCGTAAGCTTTGACAACAAGCACGTAATCTATGTTTGGATTGACGCGCTTTCAAACTATATCACAGGCGTTGGCTACAACCCCGACGGCAGCAGTGAGCAGTATAAAAAGCTGTGGCCTGCTGATTTGCACGTTATTGGTAAAGACATTGTGCGCTTTCACACTATTTATTGGCCGATTATATTGATGGCTCTCGGTGAACCGTTACCAAAGCAGGTATTAGGTCACCCGTGGGTGCTTGTGGGCGACGACAAAATGTCAAAATCAAAGGGCAATGTTATCTATGCCGATGAGCTTGCTGCGCGTTTCTCGATTGACGCTGTGCGTTACTACTTGCTTTCTGAAATTCCATTTACCCAAGACGGTACTATCACCTACGAAAGCTTTATAACCAAGTTTAATGCTGATTTGGCAAATACCTTGGGCAACCTTGTAAACCGAACAGTTGCTATGACCAACAAGTATTTTGGCGGCAAGGTAACCGCACCCCAAACTGTTGAAGAATTAGATAATGACCTTATTGCAACGGCTCGCGAAACAATTAAAAAGTATTATTCTTTGATGGATGCTTACCGCAACGCTGATGCATGCGAATGTGTTATGAACTTTGCAAAGCGCCTAAACAAATACATTGACGAAACAACACCTTGGGTGCTTGCAAAAGACGAGGCTACTCTCCCCCGCCTTAATGCAGTTCTTTACAACTTGCTTGAGGGCATCAGACTTCTCAGCATTATGCTCACCCCCGTTATTCCGTCAAGTTGTAAAAGCATTGCCGCACAAATAAACAACACCGATGCTACTCTTGAGTTTAATTCTTGCGGTGAGTTTATTGTTGGCGAGGCAACACCTTTGTTTGCAAGAATTGATATGCCAAAGATTTTAGAAGAGATTGCTGCTGAGCAAGCTAAAAAAGCCGCCGAGGCTGAAAAGGCTGCAAACATTGTAAAACTGCCCGAAATCTCTATTGACGATTTTGCAAAGGTTGAGCTTACAACCGCAAAAATTGTTGCTTGCGAGCCTATTCCAAAAGCAAAGAAACTATTAAAGCTCACCCTTAACGATGGTAGTGGAAAGCCAAGAACTGTAGCATCCGGTATCGCAAAATACTATACACCCGACAAGCTTATCGGTCGCACCGTAATCGTTGTAACTAACCTTAAACCCGCCGTTCTTTGCGGAGTCCAGTCTAACGGTATGATTTTGGCTGCTGACTGCCCTGATGATGAAGTTAAGGTAATATTTGTTGACGATATTCCCGAAGGCTGCAAAATAAGATAATGTATACCGAAGATTTAATAAATTCTTATCCTATTTTTGACACCCACGCCCATTACGACGATGATCGATTTGACGATATACGAGAATTGCTTTTCGCCGAAATGCAACAAAACGGTGTGTGCGGTATTGTAACTTGCGGTTGCGACGAAGCATCGTCTAAAAAAGCGTTACAAATGGCAGAGCAAAACGACTTTGTCTATGCCGCCGTGGGTATTCACCCCGGCAATATTGATTCGGGTACCACTGTCGAGCAGATACGCGAGCTTGCGCAACACAAAAAATGTGTCGCTATTGGCGAAATCGGGCTTGACTATTATTGGGTGGATGATAACAAGCAAAGCCAAATCGAGATTTTTGAAAAACAAATACTGCTCGCCAAAGAACTCGATTTACCAATACTTGTCCACGATCGTGACGCTCACGGTGACACGCTTGAGATACTTAAAAATTATAAGCCCAAAGGCGTTGTACACTGTTATTCAGGTAGTGTTGAAATGGCGCAAGAGATTATAAAACTCGGTATGTATATCGGTGTAGGCGGTGTTATCACATTTAAAAATGCAAAAAAATTGCCCGATGTGGTGCGCATTATTCCCGACGAGTTGTTGCTGGTTGAAACCGATAGCCCCTACCTTTCCCCCGAGCCATATCGCGGACAAGTATGTCATTCAGGGTTAATAAAATATACTGCTCAGAAAATCGCCGAAATTCGTGGTACAACACCCGAAAGCATCTTAAATCTAACATCAAATAATGCCAAAAAATTGTTTAATTTGTAAAAGCATAATCACCCCGCTAAGTGCTAATAATACACTTGAAAGCGGGGTGATTTTTGTGAACAACGAAAACAATAGAAATAATCAAAACAATAACCAAAACAGCAACAACCAGAACAATAATAACAGCAAAAACAATAATAACAACAGCAATCAGAACAAGAACAATAATAGCAACAATCAGAACAAACAGAACAGTGATAGCAGATCTAACAACAAATACTAAAATATTGTAGTGCTATTTGTTAATACTATTGCAAAACATTACAGCACCTGCCTTTTGTTGTAGCCGGTGCTGTAATGTTTTTATATTTTAGAAAATGTCATTTAAATATATGTTATACATAATCTTTGCAACCTCACTACGCTGTGCGCTATCCTGAGGTGCTATTTTGCTGCCGTTTTTGCCGCTTATTACATCCTTTGTTACTGCCCAGATTACTGCGTCCTGTGCATATGCACTTACTCTTTTATAGTCACTGTAATTGTTTTCTACATTGTTTTTCTGGGTTGTTGTATAACCTGTATTTATGTTCTTGTAGTTTGCATATCTGTAAAGGAAGGTTACAAGCTGCTCGCGTGTGATTTTATCACCTGTGCCAAACTTACCGTTGTTATAACCTGTAACAATACCA
>JAZUOS010000048.1:0-2759 GCA_045604765.1 Acutalibacteraceae bacterium
GTGTGCTTTATATCGACCACGCAAAAAGGAGATAATTTATGCGTATTGTTTTTATGGGTACGCCCGATTATGCGGCAGTAACCCTTCAAAAACTTATTGATGAAAAATATGATGTGTTGGCGGTTTTTGCTCAACCCGATAAGCCTGTTGGTAGAAAGCAAATTTTGACACCACCCGAAACAAAGGTTTTAGCGCAAAAATATGATATTCCTGTATATCAGCCAAAAACCTTGCGCGACGGTGAAGCATATAAAGTTTTAAAAGAACTTAACCCCGACGCAATAGTTGTTGTGGCATACGGCAAGATTTTACCTAAAGAAATTTTGGATTTGCCTAAATACGGCTGTATCAACGGCCACGCTTCGCTGCTACCAAAGCTTCGCGGTTCAGCGCCTATACAATGGGCGATTGTAAACGGTGAAAAGCAGACGGGTGTTACCACTATGCAGATGGACGAGGGTATGGACACAGGCGATATTTTAGAAACCGCAGTTGTTGATATTGGAGCAGACGAAACGGCAGAAGAGCTCTTTGAACGATTGGCGCCTCTTTCAGCCGATTTGATGGTATCAACCTTAAAGAAAGCCGAAAAGGAAATACTTACCGCTAAAAAACAAGATGAAACAAAAGCTACCTATGCACCCATGATTAAAAAAGAAATGGCGCACCTTGATTTTAGCAAAACCGCTGATGAAATTTGTAATGCAGTACGCGGTTTTTACTCTTGGCCTTGCGCTTATTGTTTTATTAATGGCAAGCGTGTTAAAGTCATTAATGTAAAAAAAGCCGACCTTACTGCAAAAGAGTGCGGCAGGGTAATTGATAGCGACGACCGACTCGTTGTTTCTTGCAAGGATGGCAGTATAGAGCTTGTGACTGTTCAACCCGAGGGAGCAAAGAAAATGTCGGCTTGGCAAATGCTCAACGGTCACAAAATTGCTAAAGGCATGGTTGTTGAATAATGGCTAATGCAAGAAAAACAGCGCTGAATGCACTGCTTGAAGTGCGGCAAAGCGCATATTCTAACATAACACTTAATAAATTTTTAAATGAAGCCGACTTATCAAGCGCTGATAAGTCACTTGCAACCGCTATATTTTACGGTGTGCTTGACCGCACAATTACACTTGACTTTGTGCTTTCAAAGCATATAAAAACACCGCTTAAAAAGGTTGTGCCCATAGCGCTTGAATGCTTGCGCGTGGCACTGTATCAAATAATGTATATGGATAAAATACCTGATAGCGCTGCGGTTAATGAGGCTGTAAAAATTATTAAAAACTCTAAGCAAAAGCACCTAGCCGGCTTTATAAACGGCGTTTTGCGCAATATTTTACGCGAGGAGATTGTTTTGCCAAGCGGCAATAACGTTAAAGACTTAAGCGTGAGGTATTCGTGCCCTCAATGGATTATTAACAGCTTTATTACCGATTACGGCACAGATAACGCGATAAAGTTGCTTGAGTCATCATTACAAGCGCCACCTGTTACACTGCGTGTAAATACATTAAAAACAAATACAAATGCTCTGAGTGATGCTTTATTACAGGAAAATATCAACACGAAGCCATTAAAGCCTGAAAATGCTTTAGAGGTTATCGGTGGCATTGATGTTACCAAAAGCAAGGCTTACCGCGATGGACTTTTTCACGTGCAGGATATCGCCTCTCAGACGGTTGTCAGCATTTTGGTGCCAAATAAAAAGGAAAGAGTGCTTGATGTTTGTGCAGCTCCGGGTGGAAAAACCTTTACAATGGCGCAGTATATGGAGAATTCGGGCGAGATTATCGCCTGCGATTTATATAGGCAGCGTGTTGATTTAATTAAAAAGGGCGCCGACCGTTTAGATATTAAAAATATTAAGGCTATACAAAATGACGCAACGGTCAAAAATGATTCGCTCGGGCAATTTGATGTAATACTTTGCGATGTGCTCTGTTCGGGGTTGGGTGTTATTCGACGCAAGCCTGAAATCAAATATAAGAATATAAGCGAATATAGCGATATTACGGCTATACAGGCCCAAATTCTTGAAAATTCAGCTTCATATCTTAAAGAAAACGGCCGTATTTTATATTCAACCTGCACTTTAAGGAAGCGTGAAAACGAGGGCGTAATACAGCGTTTTCTTGACAAATACCCCCAATATAAGTTAAAATACCAACATACCTTTATGCCGCATACTGATGGCAGTGACGGTTTTTACTGTGCTCTCTTGCAAAAAAGCAGGTGATTTTATTTCTCAAAAGTTAGATATTCGCTCTATGAACTTAGAGTCGATAACACAATTGGTTCTTGATTTAAAGCAACCAAAGTTCCGTGCGTTGCAGCTATTTAAGTGGTTGCAATCGGGTGTTGACCAATTTGATGAAATGACAAACATACCCGCGTCTTTTCGCGAGCAGTTAAGCGAAATGTGTTATATCGCTACTGTAAAACCGCTTCGCAAATATGTGTCAGCGCTTGACGGCACGGTAAAATATGTTTATGAGCTTTATGACGGCGAGCTTATTGAGTCGGTGCTTATGAAATATGAGCACGGCTATACCGTGTGTATATCAACTCAAGTAGGGTGTCGTATGGGGTGCAAGTTTTGCGCATCGGGTCTTTACGGACTTACACGCAATCTTACAGCATCTGAAATGCTTGCTCAGATTACATTCGCGCAGCGTGACAGCAATATTCGAATTTCAAATGTTGTTATGATGGGTATGGGTGAGCCGCTTGATAACTTTGATAACAGCATACAGTTTTTAAAG
>JAZUOS010000049.1:0-13983 GCA_045604765.1 Acutalibacteraceae bacterium
CCTGACACGCGTGAAAGCAGCTGAACTGACGCTGTGTTAAGGTCAACACCTACCGAGTTTACGCAGTATTCTACAACACCGTCAAGGCTTGTTGCAAGTTCACGCTCGGGCATATCGTGCTGATACTGACCAACACCTATGGCCTTTGGGTCTATTTTTACAAGCTCAGCGAGTGGGTCTTGCATTCGACGTGCGATTGACACAGCGCTTCTAAGCGATACATCAAACTGTGGAAATTCTTCAGCGGCAAGTTTAGATGCTGAATATACACTCGCGCCCGCTTCACTTACTACCATATAGTTAAGGCCGTCGTTTATTTCTTTGATAACCTCGGCGGCAAAGCATTCGGTTTCGTGGCTTGCAGTGCCGTTGCCTATTGCAAAGGTACGCGCATTGTGCTTTTTAACAAGATTTTTAATAATTTTCTTTGCCTCATCAATTTTGCTGTGCGGAGGTGCCGGATAAATAACACCTGTGTCAAGCACCTTGCCTGTGCCGTCAACAACAGCAACCTTACAGCCAGTACGATAACCCGGGTCAAGACCTATGGTTACAGTGTCTTTAACGGGCGGTTGCATAAGAAGCTGCTGCAGGTTTTGTGAGAATACTTTTATAGCATCGGCGCTTGCCTTTTCGGTAAGTGCATTTCGCATTTCGCGCTCGATTGACGGGAATATAAGACGGGTATATGCGTCCTCTGCCGCCTCTCTTACGGTGTCAGTGCAAGGCGAACCCTCTTTAATATGGTCGCGAGAGATTATAAACATTGCTTTGTCACGGTCAAACTCAACCGACACCTTTAAAAATTCTTCCTTTTCACCGCGGTTGATGGCAAGCACGCGGTGATTGGCGATTTTAGAAAGTGGCTCGCGGTAGTCAGCATACATTTCGTAAACATCAAGATCGTCGCCTGCGGCTTTTACCGTAAGCACACCGTGCGCCATGCAAACAAAACGCATTCTTTTGCGTATGTCGGCGTCATCGCTTATTATCTCGGCAATAATGTCCATAGCACCTTGCAAAGCATCTTCTGCAGTTTCTACGCCTAATTCTTCATTAACAAAATCAGCAGCCAAAACAATAGGTTCTGCACTGTCAGGTGCTTGCGCATATATTAAATTGGCAAGGGGAGAAAGTCCCTTTTCTTTTGCCACAGAAGCACGTGTCTTACGCTTTTTCTTATAAGGACGATACAGGTCATCAAGCTCGGTAAGAGTCGCAGCCTCATCAATAGCGATAGACAGTTCTTCGGTTAAAGCGCCCTGCTCTTCGATAGCGGCTTTGATTTTTTCTGCCGTTTCCTGCATATTGCGAAGGTAAGAAAGGCGGTCTGACAAAGCTCGCAAGATTTGGTCATCAAGACTACCTGTAACTTCCTTGCGATAACGCGCAATAAAGGGCACGGTGTTGCCCTCGTCAAGCAGCTTTACAGCCGCCTCTATTTGCCATAATTTTAAATTAAGTTCCTCTGATAATTTTTGTGTAATGTTCATTTTAAAACTCCATTTTTAAAATATGACACATTATACCATAAAATGTAGTGTTTAGTAAATAATAATATTGCTTTTTTTATATAAAAATTGTATAATACTTATGTATGTAAAAAATATGGAGGATGTAAATGCTACAACTTAAAAATATTTCTTTTTCCGCCGAAAACGAAGACGGTAAAAAAGAGATTTTAAAAGATATTTCAATGGATATTACCGACGGTTTTTTGGCTATTACCGGTCCTAACGGCGGTGGTAAATCTACACTTGCTAAAATAATTGCGGGTATTATAAAGCCAACAAGCGGTAAAATTTTGCTTGACGGCGAGGATATAACCGACCTTTCAATAACCGAGCGTGCCAACCGTGGCATCAGCTTCGCTTTTCAGCAGCCCGTTCGTTTTAAGGGAATTACCGTAAATGACCTTATAAAATTTGCGGCGGGCAAAGATATAACAATGTCAGAGGCTTGTGATTATTTGTCACAGGTTGGTCTTTGCGCGCGTGATTACATTAACCGTGAGGTTAACGCGTCACTCTCGGGTGGCGAGCTTAAAAGAATAGAAATTGCCACCGTTTTAGCGCGTGGCACAAAGGTATCTCTTTTTGACGAGCCCGAAGCGGGCATTGACCTTTGGAGTTTTGGCAACCTTATAAATGTTTTTGAAAAGATGCACGAAACCTTAGGCGGCTCTATTATTATAATTTCGCACCAAGAGCGTATTCTTAATATTGCGGACAAGGTTGCAGTGCTGTCTGCGGGCGAGCTTAAATCTTACGGCAACCGCGATGATATTTTACCCGAGCTTTTGGGTAAAACCAACGCTGTTTGCCCCGTGCTTACTAACAATATGAAGGGGGCACAGTCGTGAACAATATAGAAAAAGATTTGCTTAAAATAATCGCCGATATGGACGGTGTAACGGGCGGTGCGCTTAATATTCGCGCTAACGGCAAGCTTGCCGAGCGCCATGTAACCGAGAGTGTTGATATTCGCAACAAGACCGATAAGGACGGAATTGATATTATTATTCGCCCCGGTACAAAGGGCGAGATAATACACATACCCGTAATTATAAGTGACAGCGGTATTAATGATTTAGTTTATAATGATTTTACAATAGGTGACGACTGCGATGTCACCATTATGGCAGGCTGCGGTATTCATAACTGCGGTGATGAGGAATCACGTCACGACGGTATTCACAGCTTTTTTGTGGGCAAAAATGCACGCGTTAAGTATATTGAGCGTCATTACGGCGAGGGTGACGGTAAGGGTGGCAAGAATATGAACCCGACCACCGTTGTCAACATTGCCGAGGG
This sequence comes from Acutalibacteraceae bacterium, assembly GCA_045604765.1. GTDB lineage: Bacteria > Bacillota > Clostridia > Oscillospirales > Acutalibacteraceae > UBA737. The sequence goes on from JAZUOS010000049.1 coordinate 2,814, forward strand.
TGGTTATATGGAGATGGAAACCAGCCAAATAAAAGGCATTGATAATACTTGTCGTGTAACACGCGCAACGCTTGATAAAGATGCTACTCTTATAATTCACGAAAAGCTTATGACTCACGGCACACAGCGCGCAGATACCGACTTTTCGGTTGATATGAACGGCAAAAATAGTAGCGCCAATGTTGTATCACGCTCGGTAGCAACCGATAATTCAGTGCAGGTTTATCGCTCTAACATAAACGGTAACAACAAGTGTCACGGTCACACAGAGTGTGACGCTATTATAATGGGTGATGCGCGTGTTAGTGCTATTCCCGAAATAAATGCTAATCACATTGACGCTTCACTTATTCACGAAGCGGCAATAGGCAAAATCGCCGGTGAACAGCTTATAAAGCTTATGACATTAGGCCTTACCGAAGCTCAGGCCGAAGAGGAAATTGTAAACGGCTTTTTAAAATAAAAAATATATTGATAAATGCCAAATAAAATGGTATTATTAAAATGTTGAAAATTGCAAAAAGGGGGTATTGTATGAGCGCTGAAATTTCAGTTTCGGCTTCAATTGTTACTTACAATGATATCAGCCGTGCGCCCCACACTGTAAGCAGTGTTGTTGAAAATACCAAAAGATACCCCTTAAAGCTTTACGTAATTGATAACGCTTCTACCGACGGCACTGCCGATTTTATCGAAAAATCGGGACAAGCCACCGTTATAAAAAACGATAAAAATCTTGGTTTTGGCGCAGCTCATAATATTGTGTTAAAACAAGAGCTTGGCAAATATCACTTTGTAATAAACCCCGATATAACATTAAATGATGATGTAATATCAGATATGGTAGATTATTTTGAAAGTAATCCCGATGTGGTTATGGCGATGCCTAAAATTCTTAACCGTGATGGTAGCGAGCAAAAACTGCCTAAAGAGCGACCAACATTTAAAAGACTGTTTTTAGGTAGACTTTCAAACAAAATTCGCAGTAAATATATATGGGCTGACAAAGAGATAATAGAGCCGACGGAGATTAAATTTTGCACTGGTTGTTTCTTTTGCATAAGAAGTGATATATTGCAAAAGCTTTCGGGCTTTGATGAGCGTTATTTTATGTATCTTGAGGATGCCGATTTAGCGCTAAAATCAAAATCTGAAGGCAAGGTAATGATGCTACCGCAGTTTAGTGTTACTCACGCTTGGGAACGCGAGAGCGCTAAAAACTTAAAATATTTATTTATTCATATAATTTCTTGCTTTAAGTTTTTATTCAAGTGGAGGGGAAAATACAAATGAAAATTATGATTACGGGCTGTCACGGCCAGTTGGGTAACGAGCTGCAGTCAATTTTAACAAGTGGCAAAAGTGAAATTGGTGCAGCACCTAAAGCTATACTTGGTGCCGAAATTTTACCTGTAGATATTGATACACTCGACATTTCCGATATGGCGGCAGTAAGTGAATATGTAAATGCCAACCGCCCCGATGTTATAATCAACTGCGCGGCTATGACAAATGTTGACGGCTGCGAAAGTGATTATGAAACTGCTTTTAAGGTAAACGCTCTTGGCGTTAAAAATTTAGCTGTATGTGCTGAAAAGATCGGCGCAAAGTTAATCCATGTTTCTACCGACTACGTGTTTGCAGGCAACGGCACAAAGCCGTATTGCGAATGGGATAAGGTAGACCCACAAAGTGTTTACGGTGCATCAAAGGCTTTGGGCGAAAAATATGCATTAAGCTTTTGCAAACGCTCGTTTGTTGTTCGCACATCATGGCTTTATGGTTATATAGGTAAAAACTTTGTTAAGACCGTGCGCCGCGTAATCAAGGCAAATGGTGGTATAGGTGTTGTGTGCGATCAACGCGGTAACCCCACAAATGCAAACGATTTAGCTCATCATTTGCTTAAGCTTGCCGTAACTGAGGAATATGGCATCTATCACTGCACGGGTGAGGGCGAATGCTCTTGGTATGATTTTGCGGTTAAAATTGCAGAGTATTCGGGTCTTGGTGACACAGTAACACCCTGCACTACCGAGGAATACAATGCAAAATTCAGTGTACCAACCAAGCGACCTGAATATTCTTCCCTACGTAACTTGGCGCTTGAGTGTACAGTTGGCAATGAAATGCGCGATTGGGAAATCGCTTTAAAAGAATACATCTCAAAGGTGGAGGATTAAAAAATGAAAACTTATTTAGTAACAGGCGGCGCAGGCTTTATCGGCTCAAATTTTGTCATCTATATGTTAAACAAATATGATGACGTAAAGATTATCAATGTTGATAAGCTTACATATGCCGGCAATCTTGAAAACCTCAAAAGCGTTGAAAACAATCCCCGTTACAGCTTTGTGCAGGCTGACATTTGTGATAGAGAGGCAATCTCAAAGATTTTTGCCGAAAACGACATCGACTATGTTGTAAACTTTGCAGCAGAAAGCCATGTTGACCGCTCTATCACAAACCCCGAAATATTTGTTAAAACAAATGTTGAGGGTACCGTTAATATGCTTCAGTGCGCTAAGGTTGCCTGGACTATTGGCGACGACCAGTACAAAGAGGGTGTAAAATATCTTCAGGTTTCTACCGACGAGGTTTACGGTTCTTTGGGTGAGACCGGCTACTTTATGGAGACCACCCCTCTTGACCCACACTCACCATATTCATCGTCAAAGGCATCTGCTGACTTCTTCGTAAAAGCATTTGGTGACACCTATAAGTTCCCCATTAACATTACCCGTTGTTCAAACAACTACGGTCCGTTCCAGTTCCCTGAAAAGCTTATTCCTCTTATTATGAATAACACTTTGCAGCACAAGGATCTTCCTGTATATGGTGACGGTATGCAGATTCGCGATTGGCTTTATGTTGAAGACCACTGCAAAGCTATTGATATGGTAATTCGTGGCGGCAGACTTGGCGAGGTTTATAACGTTGGCGGTCATAATGAAAAGCCAAATATTTTCATTGTTAAGTCAATCATTGAATATATTAAAGAAAATGTTGACGAGACCGTTGGCGAGCATATGATTAAGCACGTTACCGACCGTAAGGGTCATGACCGCCGTTACGGTATCGATCCTCAAAAGATTAAGGACGAGCTTGGCTGGTACCCTGAAACCTGCTTTGAGGTTGGTATCAAGAAGACACTTAAGTGGTATCTCGACAACAAAGAGTGGTTCGACAATGTAACAAGCGGCGCTTATCAAAAGTATTACGATACAATGTATAGCGGAAAAGAGGAGCTTTAATGGGTAAGTTTAACTTTATTAAAACCTCTATTGACGGTGTTATTATCGTTGAGCCCACAGCTTACGGCGATAACCGCGGCTACTTTATGGAAACCTATCAAAAAGAGGATTTTAAAGCAGGCGGTATTGATATTGACTTTGTTCAGGACAATCAGTCAATGTCTACCAAAGGTGTGCTTCGCGGTCTTCATTTTCAGATAAACTACCCTCAAACCAAGCTTGTGCGCTGTGTTAGAGGCGAAGTATTTGATGTTTGTGTTGATTTGCGCGAAGGCTCCCCAACCTACGGCAAGTGGGAGGGCGTTATTCTTTCAGCTGAAAACAAGCGTCAGTTCTTGGTGCCAAAGGGCTTTGCCCACGGCTTTGTAGTGCTGTCTGATGAGGCGGAGTTCTGCTATAAGGTTGACGATTATTATCATCCAAACGATGAAGGTGGCCTTATGTGGAACGATCCCGATATTGCTATTGAGTGGCCTATACCTGCTGATATGGAAATTAAGCTTTCTGATAAAGATAAGGTTCATCCGCCTTTCAGCGAATATAAGAAAAACAAATAATTAAAATAAATAAACCTCTCTAACACGGTTAAACTAACCGTAAAGGGAGGTTTTGTTTTATGGAAAAAAAGTCAAGTGCAATGTCATTTGTTAAAGGTGTGGGCGCAGGTATGCTTGCGGGTGCCGCAGCCGTTGTGGTTGGCAAAATGGTAATGCAGGATAAGCACAATGTATCAAAGGGTTCCGCCAAGGTGGTAAGGGCTGCCGGCGAAATAATAGACGGTATTCATACTATATTCAAGTAAATTCACAATTCACAATGCATAATGCACAATTAAACTAAAAATTAAGCACCTACTTTAAAAATCAAGTAGGTGCTTTAATGTACTTTTAATTATATACTTCTATGGAATTTTAAAGTAGAGACTCTGTTATAAATTCATTGTGCATTATGAATTTATTTTGCTTTTTTCTCTTTATACATAACCCAAAGCGGACCTGATACAAACAGCGAAGAGAAACAACCCGAAATAAGACCGAATGCCATAGGAATTGCAAATGAACGCAAGGTTGTAAGACCGTAAATTTCAGATACTACAATAATTGTAAGTACGGCGCAAACGGTTGTAACTGTTGTAACAATGTTGCGAACAAGAGTACTCGAAACACTCATATCCATATTTTCGCCAACCGAAAGTTCGGGGTAAAGACGCTTATTTTCACGAACGCGGTCATAAATAACGATGGTATCGTTAAGTGAATAACCAAGTATGGTAAGCACTACCGCCATAAAGTTCATATCAATTGGTAGTCTGAATATTACACAGATAAAGAATGCTGTAAGCAAATCGAGAATAAGCGCGCAAAATGCAGTAAGAGAAGCCGACACACCGCCGATTTTTCTAAAGCGGATACCCACATAAATAACAACTAAAACAGCGGTTATTAAAACGGCAACCAAACTTTTTATAAAAAAGCTGCCTGCTATGGTGGGGCTTACCGAGGTAGAATCATAAAGCTCAACCTTGTTGTCGGTAAACTTTTTCTCTAACGCTTCGGTAATATTTTCTTGAACTTCTGCCGGAATTGAATCTTTGCCTGCGAGGGTGATTACATAGGAGTTAACGTCACCTGCAAGCGATGTGTTTTGACCAACAGAAAACTCTTTATCAAGTACAGTAGCAACTGCATCTTTAAAATCTTTTTCGGCAATATCGCCTGTGTATGAGTAAGAAATTTTTGTACCGCCGCTAAAGTTAATATCAAGTTTTGGTCCAAAAGCAACTGTCATTATGATGCCTGCGATAAGTAAAACAGCATATGCAATAATAACAAATTTGAATATTTTTTTGGTATTTAAAGTTATATTAGCCATTTTTCTTACCTCCGTAAAGAGCAGGTTTGCGCATAAACTTAAGCTGTGAAACACTCTTTAGCATTGCTCTTGAAGCAAGAACACCCATAACAAGATTGAAGATAACGCCTATGAGCAATGTGTAACCGAACGAGTAGATAGATCCTGTTATTGACGCGCCAAACAGTGACATAAGCGGAGAGAATATGGTGCCCAAGAAGCTGTCGGGTGAACCGAACGCGCCCATAAGAACGATTGATACAATAACGATGGTTACATTACCGTCAATAATCGCGCTAAGGCTGTTCTTGTAACCTGCTGCTATTGCGTTGTCAATGGTTTTGCCACGCTTAAATTCATCACGGATACGCTCTGCAGCGATAACATTACAGTCGACACCAACACCGATGGAAAGTATAATACCTGCAATACCCGGTATTGTGAGTGTAAAGCTTGAAGCACCGGGGAAGAAACCTGATATGCATGCGATAGTACCCGCCAACTGACCGAGTAGTGCAATAGCTGCTACAACACCGTTTATGCGGTAGCGTGCAATCATTATAATGCAAACAACTGTGAATGCGATAGCACCTGCAATAAGCATAACATTAAGAGCATCAGAGCCGAGAGAAGGAGAAATTATCTGCAATTTGCTTTCGTCAACTGTAAGAGCAAAAGGAAGCGAACCTGCATTGATTTTGTTTGCAAGGTCAAGTGCGGCTTCGGGACTCTCCATACCGTCAATAAACGCCTGTCCGTTATTGATAACGGTGTTAACGGTAGGCGCAGAAAGCATTACATCATCCATCCAGATTGAGATAACCTGACCTACATACTGCGCTGTGGCTGTTGCAAACTTTGCACTACCGACATCGGTAAGCTCAAGCGCTACAATAGGCTTGGTTGCATCGTCAGGGTCAACGCCTGCGTATGCTGCCTTAATGTCTTCAGAGCCTTTAAGAATAACATTTGTGTTATCCTGACCTGCGCAGAAGGTAAGCATTGCGGTCTCGCCCAATTCCTGAATAGCCGACTGCGCGTCAAATTCGCTTTCGTCTGCTTTCCAAGGGAAGCGCACAATAATCTGATGATTGTGATTATCGGCATAAACCTCATAATCTGTGATGTTGTTGTTTACAAGACGGGTCTCGATTACGGCCTTAGCAGAATCCATATCATTTTCGGTAATTTCAACATCCTCGATATCGGGGCTGAAGACAGCCTCAACACCGCCGCTGATGTCAATACCCCAACGGATGTCGCTCGCGCCCTTTACATAAACCTGTCTGATGTCGCCATAGTAATTCTCAATGCCAAAGAAAGCCAGATATGTAAGGGCTAAAATCAGCGCGAGGATTACAAAAAAGGTCGACTTGTGGGAAGTTTTAGACTTCATTTTTTTGAAACCTCCAATTTGTTTTTATAAATACTTATATATTATACTAAAGTTGAGAGATAAAGTCAATTAAATTAAGACTAATCCTCAAGCAACTTTTCAAGTGTTGCAACCTTAATAGCGGCGCAAAGAATAACTGCAGCAGTTTTCATCTCGTCAGCGCTTGGATATGTTGGCGCTATACGAAGATTTGAGTCGTCGGGGTCCATGCCATAAGGGTATGCCGCGCCTGCAGGTGTTAAAATAAGACCTGCGTTTGCGCAAAGCTGCTCAACGCGTTTAGCGCAACCGTGCATAACATAAAGACTGATAAAATATCCGCCTTTTGGATTGGTCCAATGCGCAATGCCAGTGTCTTTAATGCGAGCGTCAAGCTCGGTAAGAACGCTTTGGAATTTTGGTCTTATAATTGCGGCGTGCTTTTTCATATGCTTGTATAAATCGTCTGCTGTTTGGAACATACGCGCGTGACGTAATTGATTTAACTTGTCGGGTCCAATGGTCTGGAACTTCATTCGGCTTTTAAGAATTGCCACATTGTTAGGGCTGCCTGCCGCTACCGCTACACCTGCACCGGGGAAAGAAATTTTTGAAGTAGATGCAAATATAATCGGTAAGTCGGGGTTGCCCGCTTTTAGACATTCGTCATAAATGTTAAGCAGACTGTCGCCCTCGTCATAAAGGTCGTGAATGCAGTAAGCGTTGTCCCAAAAGATTTTGAAGTCTTTTGCCGCGGGCTTAAGCGCTGCAAAACGGCGAACCACCTCGTCACTATAGGTAATGCCTTCGGGGTTAGCGTATTTCGGCACACACCATATACCTTTAACTTTTTCGTCTTTTATAAGCTCTTCTACGGCATCCATATCGGGTCCGTCAGCATTAAGCTTTACGGGAATAAGTTCAAAACCAAAATATTCAGTTATTGCAAAGTGACGGTCATAGCCGGGGGCAGGGCACAAAAATTTAAGGCCGTCTTGCTTGCCCCAAGGCTCACCACCTAAGCCGTGTGTCATAGCTTGAGCGATGGTGTCAAACATCATATTAAGTGAAGAGTTACCGCCAACGATTATCTGGTCGGGCTCAAGGCCTAAAACCTCGCCAAAAAGATTTTTAAGCTCGCAAAGTCCGTCAAGACCGCCATAGTTGCGGCAGTCGATGCCATCAATGTTTTTAAAACCGGTGTCATTACCAACAAGGTCAAACATTTTTTCGCTTAAATCCATATTGTCGCCGCCTGGCTTGCCGCGTGACATGTCAAGCGTCAGGTGAAGCGCGCGAAGTTGCTCATATTCAGCTTTTGCGGCTTTGTATTCAGCCGCAAGCTCTTCTTTACTCATCTTTAAATAATTAGACATATATAAACCTCCAATGGAAAATAACAAAACTGCATACTAAATATATAATATAATATATTTTATAACATTTTTCAAGTATTAATTAATCACACTTGACAATTAAAGTGGCTGGTGGTAATATACTTTGTAAATATATTATTTAGTATCTTCGGTTTCAGAAGAGAAATTTTAATTTTGGTGATATTATGAAGCTTTTGACAAAGCGATGGCGTAGCTTGTTTTAAAACTTAAAAATTAATTTTAATTTAGGAGAAACAGCTATGAAACTTAACAATGTAGATTTTGATACTTATTTTAACAACTATCCCGACAAAGACGGTTATTTTGGCAAATACGGAGGTTGCTTTATTGAGGATAAGCTCAAAAACGCTATGGCAGAAATTACCGAGGCTTATTATTCAATTTGTCAGTCACGCAAGTTTATTGCCGAACTGCGCCGCATTAGAAAAGAATTTCAGGGCAGACCTACACCTGTATCTCATCTTGAGCGCCTTTCTGACGCTTTAGGCGGCAAGGTGCAGCTTTATGCTAAGCGCGAAGACCTTAACCACTCGGGAGCTCACAAGCTTAATCACTGTATGGGTGAGGCGCTTTTGGCAAAATATATGGGCAAGAAAAAAATTATTGCCGAAACGGGTGCCGGTCAGCACGGTGTGGCGCTGGCTACTGCGGCGGCTTATTTTGGACTAGAGTGCGATATCTATATGGGTAGTGTCGATATAAAGAAACAGGCGCCAAACGTAGCACGTATGAAAATTTTAGGTGCAAACGTTATCGAGGTTACACACGGTCTTGCTACTCTAAAAGAGGCTGTTGACGCGGCTTTTGACGCTTATAGCAAGGAATATAAGGACTGTATTTACTGTATTGGTTCGGTGCTTGGTCCTCATCCATTCCCAATGATGGTGCGCGATTTTCAAAGCGTTGTTGGCATTGAAGCTCGTGAGCAGTTTATTGATATGACAGGTCATCTGCCATCAGCAATAGTTGCTTGTGTAGGCGGCGGCTCTAATGCGGCAGGTCTTTTCTCGGGATTTTTAAATGACCCTGTTGACATTTACGGTATTGAGCCACTTGGTCGTGGTCCTAAGCTTGGCGACCACGCGGCAAGCCTTAAATACGGCACCGAGGGCATTATGCACGGCTTTAACAGCATTATGCTTAAAGACGAAAACGGTGAGCCCGCGCCCGTATACTCGGTAGCAAGCGGTCTTGACTACCCATCAAGTGGTCCTGAACACGCATTCTTGCAGGATATCGGTCGTGTTAAGTATGATGTTATCGATGACGAAGAAACCATCGACGCTTTCTTTAAGCTTGCGCGTTTAGAGGGTATAATCCCCGCAATCGAGTCCTCTCACGCTGTAGCATACGGTGTGAAGCTTGCTAAAACTATGGATCACGGTTCTGTGCTTATTAACCTTTCAGGTCGCGGTGACAAAGATATGGATTACGTAATTGAGAATTATGGTATTCGATAATGCATAATTCACAATGCACAATGCACAATTATGGTGTGTTGTGCATTTATTTTTTCTTGAATATCTTATGTTACTTTGATATAATAACTATGATTAGACTTTACAAAAGATCGAGGTGAGATGAAATGACCTTTACTGAAAGTAAAAAATTGTTGCTTAAGCCTCAAAAAGAAAAGAAATTGTTTACATTTTTGGTTGCGCTTGGGGCGGCAGCTTGCCTTTTTGTGCCCTATATGATAATGGGTGAAGGTTATTTCACCTTTTACGGAGATTTCAATGTTCAGCAAATACCGTTTTATCAGATGTGCCACGGTGCAATAAGAGGCGGTAATGTTAACTGGAATTGGCTCACCGATCTAGGCTCTGATTTTGTAGGCTCATATGCCTTTTATCTGCTTGGTAGTCCGTTTTTCTGGGCAACACTTTTATTCCCGAATAGCTTTGTGCCATATCTTATGGGGCCGTTACTTATACTCAAATTTGCATTTGCGGCGCTTACGGGTTATTTATATATCCGTCGCTTTACCAAAACGGCATATGCCGCAAGTCTTGGCGGTCTTTTGTATGCTTTTTCGGGTTTTTCAATTTACAATATTTTCTTTAATCATTTCCACGAAGCAATAATTGCTTTTCCACTATTGCTTTTATCTATTGAAATGCTACTAACCGAAAATCGTCGTGGAGTATTTGCATTAGCGGTTGCATTTTGTGCTATTACCAATTATTTCTTCTTTTTTGGAATGGTAATTTTTTGCATAATATATTTCTTTATGCGCCTTTGTTCAAAGGCTATAAAGGTAAAGCTTTCTCGTTTTTTGGTGTTCGCATTTGAGGCAGTTTTGGGTCTTTGCTTATCTGCAGCGCTGCTTATACCTGCACTTAATGCCATTATGGGCAATTCGCGAATTACAAACATTCTTATGGGCTGGAACGGTATAACATACGGTAAAGAGCAGATATATTTAAATGTTATACAGTGCTTTTTCTTTCCGCCTGACTTACCTGCGCGACCGGTATTCTTTCCCGAAGCCAATGTAAAATGGTCGTCTTTGGGCGGTTGGCTACCTGTGTTTAGTATGACGGGCTTTTTTACCTGGTTTAAGTTGCGTGAAAAATCCTGGCTTAAACGCGTGCTTGCAATTTGCGTGCTTTGCGCTATGGTGCCGATACTTAACAGCGCTTTTTATGCCTTTAACACCTCGTATTATGCGCGTTGGTTTTATATGCCGGTGCTTATGATAAGCCTTGCTACTGTAATGCTTACCGAGGACAAGTCGGTTGACTTTAGCAGCGGTCTGCGTTGGACCGCCGCAATAACCCTCGCTTTTGTGTTGGTTATAGGCTTCTTCCCGCAAAAAAACAGTGACGGCGAGTTGATTTTTGGACTTTATACTCAAAGTCAAAACGGTATGTATGTATCGCGTTTTTGGATAACAAGCCTCATAGCGCTTGTTTGCTTACCTATGCAAAAGCTGCTTTTTGAAACACTGAAGCATAATCAAACAAAATTCTATAGGGGCGCTGTTGCCTGTGTTTGCATAATATCAATAATTTACGGCAATGTATTTATCGCGCTCGGTCGCACCCATTCTTATGAAATTAAGGATGTTATGATTGACTCGCTTATTGAGGGTGAGGTATATCTTGATGACGAAAGCGAATTCAGAATAGATGTCTATGACGGCGTTGATAATACGGGTATGTATTTAGGACTGCCCACCATAAACGCATTTCATTCGGTGGTGTCACCGTCTATTATGGAATTTTATGATTACATTGGCGTTGAGCGCTCGGTTGCAAGTCGACCTGACACCGATGTGCCCGCAATCCGCT
>JAZUOS010000050.1:0-15587 GCA_045604765.1 Acutalibacteraceae bacterium
AGTTGTTACTGATACAATTTACTATTTTAATTACATAAGACCCGTTCGCAAACTAAAAAGAAAACCGCCAGTCCAATACAGGCTTGAACTGGCAGCTTAATTTATTCTTTTTTGTGTCTACTAACTATTGACTATTTCACATTCAAAATGCGGAGTGTTAAAAAAAATAATTCTTTTGCTTTTCTAATGTCAATAAAAAATCACAGTTCCAACTTAACATCCTTAATATCAAATCTGATCTTTAAATTAGCAAAACTACTATTTGCTATTTGTTTATCATGTTGCAAGAAAGCAACTATAATACCTGGTAAAACATCTTGAGATTTTGCGAAATTAACAATATCTGCAACTGTAAATTTCTTTTGTTGTTTAAAATTCTCATATGACGCTCTATTAACAAAAAAATCTCGTGCAAAATCATTAGCTTCACTTTCAATTGATAAATCGAAATTATCATCACTAATTATCATATCTTGCGAATTAAAGTGTTTTAATAAATGTCCTATTTCGTGCATAAAAGCAAACCATATATGATCGTGAGTTTTAAATCGACCGCTTAAATATATCGTAGGAATCCCCTTTTTAGTTGTAATTACTCCACGAACTTTACATCCGGTTACTGCTTCTACAACAACAAGATTGATTCCGTTTTTATTACACAACTTTCTGCAATTCAAAAAAGCTCTAGATACGTTATCATTTAATGCCAACCACTTAAACTCTTCTAAATCCTTTTTGAAGTTATTAAGCGAAAACTTCGTACCATCCGGAATGTTGTTTTGTAGATCAATTTCTTTTTCACACATATTTAACCAAATGGCAATAGCTTCTTTTTCTCCACCGTCTTCCATAAAACGAGCAGGTATCACATCATATACTTTTTCGAAACTTTCAAAACTGCTTATCTTTAAAAGTTTGAGCATTTCAATAGCCTGTCGTTCTATAGACCAATCAATACCCCGAAATACTTCGGCAAACTTAAATCTCTTAGCTATTTCCTTTAAATCTAATTTTGCTAATTGGTTTTCTTGACTTACTCTTGCCAAATATTCTCTATATTTTGCTTCTAAATTAAGCCAGTAAGATGCTGGTACTGGTAATAAATTCTCTAACTTTAGCGCAACGTCTTCAGTTAATCTGGAATTCCCATTTAATACATTCGAAAAATGCTTTTCGCTAATCTCAAGCCTTTGGCATGCCTCTTTTTGTGTAAATCCGTATTCTAGCAAGTATTCTTTAATAATACTACCAGTAGGAACTAAGAAAGATTTAGACATAATAATTCTCCTTTCAAAATTATTAATGATAATCTTCAATAGATAAAATTTTAATAGATTTTATGGTGTTTAAATTATTTATATCAAAATCGCCGATAGGCTGTATAATCAATCTTTCGTTTTTGGATACTGAAACTCCCCATTGGTTGTTTCTATCACCTTTTAATTTATGTCTTCTTGGGGGTGGTGTTTCAGGAATATCATTCAAGCAATCGGCGGCTCTTAATTCAGTTAATCTGTTTTTTAATTGAACAGAAATATTTGCATAATACTTTTTAATTAAAACTTCATCTTCTAATATTTTTTTAATTTTATTTGATGCGTATTCTATTTCCATATTTACACTCCTTTCCATAAAATTACTGATAATAGTATATCACAATTAACCTGTGAGGTCAATAATTTTGTTGTTTAATTTTAAAAAATTTATGTTATAATAGATGTGGTGAATTAAAATGTTAGACAAACACATTAAAACTTTATACCCCAAAATACAAAAAATCACATTTGAAGAAGCATCGGATATGTTTGCAGCTTATTCGACTTTGGCATCCAATCAAGTGTTGACAGACATTTTATTTGAAAAATCAGGAGTCCAATGCAAGTCTAAAGATGTAAGATCAATTATTAACTATACTACTGTTAGTAAATACCCGAATGAAACAACTATAAAATCAGCCTTTATAAATAATGTCTTATCTAAAACCAAAAATCATATTTCTATATTCGAATTAAACACGAATAATTGTCGTGTTGATTTGTGTAAAATCAATGGTGATAGCATTGCATTTGAAATAAAAACTGATTTAGATAATTTAAAACGCCTCAACAATCAATTGACCGATTATTTAGATGTATTTGAGGAGGTTTATGTTATTTGCTCTCAAGATAAACAAGAGAGTATATTACTAGCTATTCCAGAATGCGTTGGAATATATACATATAGAATAAATCGTTTGGGCAACTATACTTTTACTAAAACAAAATCCGCATCACGAAATCATGATTTATCTCCAAATATGCAATTAAAGTTAATATCTAAAACTGACAAATTAAAATATGCTATTGATGAGACTTCATATCCAGAAAAAATAAACTGTGTTTTTAAACAAGCGTTAAAAAATAAATATTCAAAACACTGGAATTTTTTGATTGAAAATAAGGATGTCATTTATGATATCGACTATCAATGGTTTTTTAAAAATCAGATTGAACCAAGTATTGTATATAATTATTAAGACACCGTGGGTAACCACGGTGTCTTTTCTTAATTCCAAGATGTTTGATTTTTATAAAGCTGACTTATATATCTAACAATGCATACTTCTACCCAAGTAGCATATACTCCTGAATTTACATTTGATAAAATTTTATATGCTAAGCAAGAATCATCGGGATCAAGATAAGATTTTTGTGCCATAACCTTTGGCTTTATATCGTTATATCCTTTTACACCTAAAGATGTATTCTTATTAGTGTTAACCCAGAAAGCGTTATCAGCAAAATTGTATAACAAACTTAAAGCAGCACCTTTAATTGCTACGCCTGAAGAAGGTAATACATCTTTACAACCGCAATAGTCACCAAAACCACTGAAACCTAATTCTTTAAAAGATTCTATAACATCTGTTCTAATCAAGTTTGTCTTTCCGGATTCTTCAAAATCTTTGTTATAAAAATCTCTGGGACGTGGTGAATTTATAATTATTAATTTTGCAACAAAAGCCTTTTCTATAAATTCTTTTATTTCATATCTTAATCCTTTAAGATTAGTTTCTTCTATATCCAACAAAATATAGTCAGATTCTCTTAGTACTCTCAGCAACGGTATATATTGTTCATAACAATCAACAGTTACTCGAACGGCAATGCTCTCATTTGTTTTATATAACTCTTCATATATATTTTGCATTTGCTTCAAATTATTGTTAAATGCATTTTGTATTGATATAACTGGAATAAAATTACTAAAATTGCTAACCTCCATAACACGTTTCTTATAGTAATCAAAGTTTCTCAATTTAAGACCCATTGCGGCTATATTGGCATCGTAATTTTTATACTTATTTTCGTTAATCCTGAGAAAATCTATAAAAGCTTTTTTACCATTGATAGTATCATTTATCGAATCTAAAGTATTTATATCGCTATCATTTGGAACTGCTTTTATACGAATTTTTCTGCCTTTTTCGCTAACTTTTGTTTTAAATTCACCGGTCACATCATCTATTTCATATCTGATTTTATGTGTATCCTTAAAAACTTCAAACAACGGAACTATCTCATCCGAAAGCATATCAACAACTTTTTCTATTGCTCGCATTTCAGATTGCCTAAATTTCAAGATAGGAATAAACATACTCTCACCCTCTATTAATTTTTAAAGTTAAAATATATACCTTGTGTGGTAAATGCACTTATTAGTAAACAACTTATATTGTTATTATACTACATATAGACCAGTAAATCAAGAACATTGGAAAATATAGGAAGTATAATAGAACGATTTTATTAAAACAAAATTAATTATAATTCAAATATCTCAAATTAGCCTTGTATTTTTCTTATGGATGTGATATGATAATATCGTAATTTGACAACGAACAACAAGTAATTTATTGACGAAAATTTTGAGAGGAGATTTAAGATTATGGATGTACATTTTGTCCGTCAAATGATGAGGACTAAAAGTATATATGAGATACCGATGCGTGTTACTTTTTATGCACGTGTATCTTCTGAAAAAGACGAGCAGTTAAACTCTCTTGACAACCAGATTTCATATTACCGTGAGTTTATAAAGAAGAATGCTAATTGGGAATTTGTTGAGGGATATATTGACGAAGGTCTTTCGGGTATGAGCACCAAAAAGCGTGAGAATTTCCACAATATGATTAGTGATGCAAAGGCAGGGCTTTTTGACCTTGTTATCACAAAGGAAATTACCCGTTTTGCCCGTAATACTCTTGACAGTATTCAATACACTCGTGACCTGCTTTCATATGGTGTAGGTGTATTTTTTCAAAATGATAACATTAATACCCTTGATGAAGATAGCGAACTTCGCCTTACTATTATGTCAGGTATTGCTCAAGATGAATTGCGTAAGTTATCTTCCCGTATAAAATTTGGTCATCAAGAAGCTATAAAGAAAAATGTTGTCCTTGGCAACAGCCGTATTTTCGGCTACCGCAAGGACAACAAACGATTAGTTATTGACGAAAAAGAAGCAGAGATGGTTCGAGAATTATTTGAACTTTACGCAACCGACCAATATAGTATGAAGCAGATTGAGGAAATCTTCTGGAACAAAGGTTACCGCAACAACAACGGAAAGCGCATCTGCCATAGCACAATGTCTAACACCATTTCAAACCCAAAGTATAAAGGCTATTATGTAGGCAACAAGGTAAAGATTATAGATATGTTTACCAAAAAGCAAAAGTTCTTACCACCTGAGGAATGGGTTATGTTTAAGGACGAAACAGGCGAAATTGTTCCTGCTATTGTCAGCGAAGACCTTTGGGAAAAAGCCAATGCTGTTCTCAGAAGGCGTAGCCGAGATGTTAAGAATAGACAAAATCTTTGCAACCACCCAAATCTGTTGACCGGAAAAATGTATTGCACACATTGTGGAAAGCTATACTACCGCAAAGATAGTAAGGACCGCAAGGGCAACACCTTGAGCAGATGGATATGCAGCGGCAAAATAAATAATGGCGCTGACTCCTGCCCTTCATTCACAATTTATGAAGAAGAAATAAAAGAAATTCTGTATGAAGTTTTTAAAGATACTGCCGAGGATGCACGACTGATTGTTGAAGAATATATAAATCTATATACCGAAATGATCACAAAAGGCACCACAACAAACGACCTTCAAAAACTCAAAGACCGACTTGAATTACTTTCTAAGAAAAAATCAAAACTACTTGAATACAATATTGCAGGCGAAATCAGTGACCGAGATTTTGTAGATATGAATAAACAAATTTCGGAAGAATCTGCTGAGCTTTATGCCGCTATAGAAGAAATAGAAAATGAAATTAATGGGAGAGCAGACTTTAAAGAAAAAATTGAAGAAATAAAAAAAATCCTACAAAAAGCAGAAAACGAAGCTTCAAAAGAAATGATAGACTTCGCTTTTGTAAATAAATATATTGATAAGATATACGTAACCCCCGTAGATGACGGTGTTATCGAGATTTCAATAAAGCTTTTTACAGGCGATACTTTCAGTAAAATCTTTGAAAAGTTGGGGTGTCATCTCGTAGGTCGTACGGGACACACTTTTAAAAAGATGATCGAATCTTATGAAAATAGCATGAAATAAGCTGTAGATACAGCAAACCAAAATGGCGTCGGCAGTTTATATCTGTCGGCGCTTTTTTAAAAAATAGAGTATATTTTAATTAAAACAGACTCAAACTAACAATATAAAATATTTAAGAGGTGAAAAATATGTTTGATAAAATTTGTTTGATTCTTGCAATTGTGGGCTGTCTTAACTGGGGTCTTGTAGGTCTTTTTAGTTTTGACCTTGTTGCCTGGATCTTTGGCGGTACAGGCGCATTGCTCAGCCGTATAATCTATACTGTTATCGCGCTTGCAGGTGTATGGTGCATCTCACTGCTTTTCCGCAGCGAACACGCGCATCATCAAGTAGCGGAATAACAAAAGACGGTCTTTCCTTAAAGGAAAATTCGATCTGCTTTATTTGAGGGGTTGGCACACAAATGCCAACCCCTCTTTGATATTAAACTTTAAATGGTTTTTATTTTGTCGTTATTCAACGCATAAAATTCAATGCCGACAAACGCGGTTGAGAGTTCCTCTTGTAGCGGTTTTACAACAACGTTTTCGCTTGTATAATGCCCTGCGTCAAACACGGTAACGCCGCTATTTACAGCGTCAATAAACACATTGTGCTTAATATCGGCTGATATAAGCGCATCGTATCCACCAGCTATAACGTCACCAAGGTAATTACCGCCCGATCCCGAGCACACAAGCACACGGTGTATCTCGCGACCGGAATCGGCATATTTTACCGCGCCGCCAAGACTTGCTTTTATATGCTCTGCGAGTTTATCGGCACTCGTAATACTGCACTCGGCTTCACGAATTAAAAAGCCGTCATGGGCAATAAATTCTTTAACATTTGTAAGACCAATCGCCTCACAAAGTCGCTCGGTAACACCACCAACGGCAATATCAAGATTTGTGTGCATCGATATTACCGATATATCACTTTTGACAAGCTCATAAACAACTCCGCCTGCAAGTATGCTTTTAAGCCCCGAAAAAATTACGGGGTGGTGCGTTATAATAAGCTCGGCGCCAATACTTTTAGCATAGTTTACTGCATTTATATCGCAGTCAAGGCATATAACTGCCTTTGTAACTTCGGCATTCTTATCCCCCACCAAAAGACCAACGTTGTCGAAATCACACGCGGTATCGAGCGGGTATTTTTCTTTTAAATATTCTAAAACGTTATTTACTGTCATCATTTTTTCTTTGCAAATGAGTCTTTGAGTGCAACTGTGCGGTTAAAGACTATTTTATCAGCAGTTGAATCCTTATCTACGCAGAAGTAACCTTGACGCATAAACTGGAAGGTGTCCCCAACCTTAACGTCTTTAAGAGAAGCATCAATAACAGCATCACTTAAAACTGTAAGTGACTCGGGGTTAAGGTTATCGGCAAAGGATGATACACCCTCTTCGTCACTTGGATTTTCTACATTGAAAAGACGGTCATACAAACGAACCTCAGCTTTTACGCAGTTTTCTGCGCTTACCCAATGGAGTGTACCCTTAACCTTGCGGCCGTCGGGTGCTTCGCCGCCACGGCTTTCGGGATCATAGGTACAGTGAACATCGGTAATATTGCCGTTTTCGTAGGTTTCGTGTGAAGCATATTTTACAAAGTATGCGCCTTTAAGTCTAACCTCTTTTGCAGGGCAAAGTCTGAAATATTTGCCGGGAGGGTCTAACATAAAGTCATCGTCTTCAATAAATATCTCACGAGAAAATGTAACGCTTGTTTTTCCAAGCTCAGGCTTATTGGGGTTAACGTCAACCTCAATCTGTTCGGTCTGATTTTCGGGATAGTTATCAATAATAACTTTAAGTGGACGAAGCACCGCCATTGCTCTGTCAGCGTTTTCGTTAAGATAATCACGTACACAAGACTCAAGCAGCGCATAGTCAATTACGCTGTAAGCCTTTGAAACACCGATTTTGTCAACAAAAGCGCGTACCGCCTGTGACGGATAACCACGGCGGCGCATACCGCAAATGGTAGCCATACGTGGATCGTCCCAACCGCTAACTAGTCCGTCGTTTACAAGCTTTAAGCACTTACGTTTACTTGTAAGTGTGTAGTTTACGTTCATACGCGCAAACTCAATCTGACGAGGAGGCTCAACCGTAATATCAGCCGCCTCAAGCACCCAGTTATATAGTGGGCGGTGGTTTTCAAACTCTAACGAGCAAAGTGAGTGTGTAACGCCCTCGCGTGCATCACTAAGCGGATGAGCAAAGTCATACATAGGATACACGCACCACTTGTCACCTGTGCGATGGTGATGCGCTTTAAGCACACGATAAATAACGGGGTCGCGCATATTAAGGTTTGAAGAAGCCATATCAATCTTTGCACGAAGTACCATTTTGCCCTCTTCTATTTCGCCCGCTGTCATTTTTGCAAATAATTCTTTTGTTTCTGCAATCGGTCTGTCGCGATATGGGCTGTTTTTACCCGGTTCGGTAAGTGTACCGCGCATTTCGCGAATTTCGTCAGCAGTTGACTCGTCAATATATGCAAGACCTTTATCAATAAGCTTTAGAGCGCACTCGTAGATAAAATCAAAATAGTCGGATGCGTAATATATGTTGTCCCAGTCGAAGCCCAACCACTTGATGTCTTCCATAATAGCGTCAACGTATTCAACATCTTCTTTTGTGGGGTTGGTATCGTCAAGACGAAGATTACACTTGCCCTTATATTTTTCGGCTGTGCCAAAGTCAATGCAAATAGCCTTTGCGTGACCTATATGCAAATAGCCGTTTGGCTCGGGCGGAAAACGTGTCTGCACACGGCTATACACGCCCTCAGCCAAATCCTCGTCAATAAAATCATAGATAAAGTTGGAGGGCTTTACTTCCTCAACTTCTTCGTTTAAAACCTTGTTTTCTTCCATTTTATAAAACCTCTATCATAGCGTCTATACGCTTAATGCATTCGTCAATTCCTAGTACCTGCATAATACTGCAAAGGTCGGGTGTGTTTGTGCGTCCCGTAATTGCAATACGAAGTATTGTGCTAAGGTCGCCCGCACTACCCTTGTAAGCGTCGGGGTTTGCCTTATACTCTTTAGTTTCAGCGGCAAAATTAAGCTTTGGCGCTACCAACTTAATTTTATCAAACCAAGCCTGTCTATCATCAGCCGCATCATAAACACTTTTATATTCAGCCAAAAAAGCCTTTGCATCAGCGGCATCAATATTTTCAGGGATTGTGTGATTTGGTGTGTAAAGCGGCTCAAAGAAGTAAGCAAAATAATCTTTTGATTCGCTCCATTTAGCCAAATCCTTACGCGGCTTTTTAGCGTCGTCTCGGTCAATAGCAAGCATTGCCTTTGTAAAGTCGGGGTTAGCTACCAGCATTTCATAAAACTCGCCGTCAAACTCTTTTGCCCAAGCGGTAAGACGGTCGTAAACCTCGCTACTCTTCATAGCAGCGATATTTGTCTTACTAACGTCGTTAAGCTTGTTTTCGTCAAAGAGTGCGCCCGAAACGCTCATCTTTTTAAGGTTAAACTTAAAGGTGCGGTAATCGGCATCGGGATTAGCACGGCGCCAATCCTCAAAATCGGATGCCGCTATAGTCATAAGATACTCTATAACGCAAATTGACTCATAACCCTGCTCTGCAAAGAAATGAACTGCAGCCTCGGGGTCTTTACGCTTACTAATCTTACGCTTTGCGCCGTTATCAAGCTTCATTATTGGTGAAACGTGACCGTATTTTGGCACCTTGAAGCCTAACAATTTAAAGAGTTGTATATGCTTTGGTACCGACGAAATCCACTCGTCACCGCGAAGCACGTGTGTCGTGTGCATTAGGTGGTCGTCAATAGCGTGTGCAAAGTGATAGGTCGGTATTCCGTCGGATTTAAGTAGTACAAAATCTTCGTCATTTTCGGGCATATCAATCTTGCCTTTAATGGTATCATCGAATGTTATACGGTTTTCTTCGCTTCCCGGTGAACGCAAGCGCACAACAAAGGGTTTACCCTCGTCTATAAGCGCCTTAGCATCCTCATAGGTTATATCGCGGTGACGCGCATACTCACCGTGGTAGCCTGTGCGTATTTTATTTTCTTCTTGTACCTTACGTACTGCCTCTAAATCCTCGGCAGTGCAAAAGCAAGGATATGCAAGACCTTTTTTAATAAGGTCTTTTACATAGGTTTGGTAAATTTCGGCGCGGTGGCTTTGCTGGTAAGGACCATATATACCCTTTTGCTCACTGCCGCTTATAAAGCCCTCGTCAATGGTAATACCAAAGCGCCAAAGGCCGTCTATAATATCCTCTATACCGCCTTCTACCTCACGCTTTTTGTCGGTGTCTTCTATACGGGTATAAAAGACACCGCCCGAAGAAGTAGCAGTAATACGGTTTACAAGAGAAGTAAACAGCGTACCCAAGTGCAAATAACCTGTCGGTGACGGTGCTACACGAGTAACGCGCGCACCCTCGGGCAGATTACGCTCGGGGTATAAATTCTCATAATAATCGGGTGTTTTATCAATATTTGGCAGTAAAAGCTCTGCCAAGAGTTCGCGATTGTCCATTTTAAAAAGATTCTCCTATTTGCTGAGTAGTTTGTTAAGCTCGTCCATAAAGGTATTGATGTCCTTGAATTGACGGTAAACCGATGCAAAGCGCACGTAAGCAACCTCGTCAATACCCTTGAGTTTATCCATAACAAGCTCGCCTATCTTGTCACTGCTAACCTCGCGGTCGAGTGAATTTTGAATAACTGTTTCAATGTCGCTGATAGCTCGATCAAGCATCTCGATTGATACGGGGCGTTTTTCGCAAGCGCGAAGCATACCTGTAAGAAGCTTTTGACGGTCAAAGGTCTCGCGTGAGCCGTCTTTTTTAATAACAACTATTGGAAGGCTTTCAATCATCTCGTAGGTTGTAAAACGCTTTCCACATTCAAGGCACTCACGACGGCGACGAATACGCTCGCCTTCGTCAGTTGGACGAGAGTCGATTACCTTGCTTTCTTCATAACCGCAAAAAGGACATTTCATAACAATACCACCTATATATAAAATTACAGTTTATTATATCACAACATATTGTAGATTTCAAGAAAAAAATTAACAATATACCCGTTGCAAAAGCGAAGTGTTTATGTTATTATATATTAAATATAATTTAAAGTGGGAAAATGTTTGTTATGAAAATTGTTTTGGCTTCCAAGTCCCCTCGCCGTAAAGAACTGCTGGGACTATTGGATTTAGAATTCCAGATTATCACTGCCGATATAGATGAAACTATGGACCCGTCACTGCCCGTTACCGACGAGGTAGCGCGCATAAGCTATCAAAAGGCCGCCGCTGTGGCAAGCGGACTTTCCGACGATACTGTCATAATTTCGGCTGACACAATAGTCGAGCTTGACGGCATACTTATGGGCAAGCCAAAAGACAAAACCGATGCGGCCCGTATGCTAAAAAGTCTATCGGGCAGAAACCATAATGTTCACACCGCGGTCACTGTGCTGACAAAAGAAAAAAGCATTAGCAAAACCGTTACAACCACGGTGCATTTTCGCAAGCTTACCGACAAAGAAATAAGCGACTATATCGATACAGGTGAGCCTATGGACAAAGCCGGTGCTTACGGCATTCAAGGCCGTGCATCAAAATTTGTAAGCGGAATTGAGGGTGACTACTTTAATGTTGTAGGGCTTCCCGTTTGCGAACTGTCACTAATGCTTAAAGAGTTTGACATAAATTAGGAGGAAACAAAATGTCTGCTAAAATCACACAACTTTCAAACGGAGCCGAGGGTGTATTTATTAATAATGACCGTTTTAACACCACCCTTGTTTCATTCAATTTTTATGTTCCTATGGCAAAAGAGACTGCGGCAGAATATGCTCTGCTTCCTTTTGTAATGACAACCTGTAGCAAAAAATACCCCGATTTTTCGGCGCTTAATTTTAAGCTTGCCAAACTTTACGGCGCCAATCTTTCGGCAAGTGCTGAAAAGGTTGGAGATTATCAGCTTCTTAAAATTGCAATTTCTACAATAGACGACCGTTTTGCTTTGGATGATGAATCGCTTTGTGACAGCGCAGTAGAGATGCTAACCCAGCTAATATTTGAGCCAAAGGCCGAAAACAGCGCCTTTTGCGAAGAGGATGTTGCCCGCGAAAAGCGCAAGGCTATTGAGCATATACGCGGTGACTTAGCGCAGAAGCGAGTTTACGCTAAAAAGCGTCTTATTGAAGAAATGTATAAGGATGAGCCTTACGGCGTGGCTAAATGCGGCACCGAAGAAGATGTCCAAAAAATTACGGGCGAATCGCTTTTTGCCGCGTGGCAAAAACTTTTATCCACCGCATTTTTGCGTGTAAATGTTATCTCACGCAGTATGCCGCAAGGTCTTTTTGACGGACTTGCCGAAAAGCTTAACAGCATTGTTCGTGAAAATATAACCGATTGCACCAAGAGCGCACCTACCGCTGCAGTTAAAGCGCCTAACACGGTGGTTGAAAAAATGGATATTGCTCAGGGCAAGCTTTGTATGGGCTTTTCGAGCGAGCTTTACGGCGACGACAGTGAAACCGCAGCGCTCACCGTTATGTGTGACATTTTCGGCGGCGGCCCATACTCAAGACTGTTTACCAATGTTCGTGAAAAATACAGCCTTTGTTATTACTGCGCTTCAAGCTCAGTTAAGGCTAAAGGTCTTATTACTGTTGACAGCGGCATTGAAAAAGAAAACGCAACCAAAGCCGAGCGTGAGATTTTAAATCAGCTTGATATTATCAAACAAAATCTATTTACCGATGAGGAATTTGAGTCATCAATTAAAAGCATTACCGACTCGTTTAAGTCCTACAACGATTCACAAGGTTTATTAGATGCTTGGTATTCACTTAAAATTGTTAAAGATAAGCT
The DNA here is from genome assembly GCA_045604765.1 of Acutalibacteraceae bacterium. GTDB lineage: Bacteria > Bacillota > Clostridia > Oscillospirales > Acutalibacteraceae > UBA737. The sequence goes on from JAZUOS010000050.1 coordinate 12,491, forward strand.
TCTTTCTCCCGAAGAGGCGGCAGAAGATATATTAAAGGTAACCCGCAACGACGTGGTTTATGCCGCACGCGGTGTAAAGCTACACACAGTATATAAACTATTGCCAAACGATAAGGAGGGTGAGCAATAATGAAAAAGCAAGTTTTTGAAGGCTTTGCCGAAGAAAGCTATGTAAAGGCGGTAATGCCAAACGGCCTTGAAATATATATAATGGAAAAGCCGCAGTATTCTTCAAGCTATGCTATTTACGGCACACGCTACGGATCTATTGACACCAAGTTTTCAAAAGACGATGGCGAAATGATATCCGTGCCCGAGGGTATTGCTCACTACCTTGAGCACAAGCTGTTTGAGGGTGAGGACGGCGATGCCTTTTCAAAATATGCAAAAACGGGCGCCAGTGCCAATGCATTCACCTCTTTCGACCGCACCTGTTATCTATTCTCTTGCAGTGATAATTTTTACGAAAATCTTGATATATTGCTTAGCTTTGTTCAGTCACCCTATTTCACGAAGGAAAATGTAGAAAAAGAGCAAGGTATTATCGGTCAGGAAATTCGTATGTATGACGATAACCCAGGTTGGCGTGTTATGTTTAATTTGCTTAAGGGTATGTATCACACCCACCCCGTTCGCATTGATATTGCAGGCACGGTAGAGTCCATTGCGCAAATTGATGCCGATATGCTTTATAAGTGCTATGAAACCTTTTATAACCCTGCCAATATGTTTATCTGCTTGGTAGGTAACATTGATACCGATAAGACACTCAAGCAGATTGAAAAATCAATAATTGACCGCAAGCCTGTAGAAATTACCCGCGGCGAATTCGACGAGCCTCAAACAATAGTTAAGCCCTATGTTGAGCAGCGTCTTGCCGTTAACACACCAATGTTTTGTTTGGGCTTTAAGCAAAAGATTACCACCCCCTACCGCCGACTCAAAAGTAAAATATGCGTGGATTTGCTATTGCAGATTATTTGCGGTGACGCTTCACCCCTTTATGCCCGTCTTATGAATGAAGGACTTATAAATGATGACTTTGACTGCGAATACTTTAACGGCAACGGTTATGCCGCTGTTATATTTGAAGGTGAGTCGTGCGACCCCGAGCGCGTAGCAAACGAAATCAAAGCCGAAATCAACCGTCTCCGTCTTGAAGGTGTTGGCAAAAAATTGTTCTCGGCAGTTAAATGCGGTATGTACGGCAATATGGTAAGGCGTTTCAACAGTGTGGAAAATCTTGCAATGAGTCTTACCGAATGCGCTATGTATGACTTTGGATTGTTTGATGAAATCAAAATGGTAAAGTCAGTAAGCTATGACGATGTAATGAAGCGTTTTGATGTGTTTGACGACGAAAATACTGTTTTGTCGGTCATCAAGCCCTTGGAGGACTAAAAATGAGTTATGATGTTACCATATTTGGAATTCATTTAACACTAAATCCCATAGCCTTTACCCTACCATTTGGTAACGGCTGGGATATTTATTGGTATGGCATTATTATCGCGCTTGGCTTTATGCTTGCGATTATCTACGGTATGAAAAACGCAAAGCGTTTTAATGTTGATACCGACAAAATGCTCGATGTTATTATTGTAACAACCCCTGTATCTATTTTATGTGCGCGCACATATTACGTGATTTTTGACGGAGTAAAGCTAAATAGCTTTGGTGAGTTTTTCGGCTTTGGCAATGGGAACGGTTTTTCTGGCATTGCCATTTACGGCGCGGTTATAGGCGCATTTTTGTGCGGCGCTATTATGTGCTATATTAAGAAAATCAAAATTTTTGATATGTTTGACCTTGCCGCTACCGCCTTTCTTATCGGACAAGGCATTGGCCGTTGGGGCAACTTTATGAATCAGGAAGCCTACGGCATATTTACAGGTAGTGATTGGTGGGGCATGACAAGCAACCGAATTGCTGCCGAAATGGGCTCTACCGACCTTGTTCACCCCTGCTTTTTATATGAATCACTTTGGTGTATTGTAGGCTTTTTTGTACTTAACTACTTTTCTAAAAAACGCCGTTTTAGCGGTGAAATCACACTTTTATATTGTGTATGGTACGGCTTTGAGCGCGCAATTGTTGAAAACCTGCGTACCGACAGCCTGATGATTGGCAATATTCGCGTTTCGGTTTTGGTTTCGGTTATAATTTGCCTTGCGGCCGCAGTAACATTAATTGTGGTGCTTAAAAAACAAAAGTCGGTAGTAAGCAATAATGACTACACCGCTATGTTTGAAGATGAATACGCAAATATAACCGAAGAAAACGAAGCTGCACAAGAGGTAGAAAATAATGAGTAATATTATAGACGGCAAATTGGTATCTGCCGCTGTTAAAGACCGCGTTGCAAACGAGGTTAAAGATTTAAATGCCAAGAGTATAAACGTTTGTCTTGCCGTAATACTTGTAGGCCAAGACCCCGCGTCTCAAATATATGTTGCAAATAAGAAAAAGGCTTGCGAGCAATTAGGCATTGTTTCAAAAGAATATCTATTGCCCGACACCACAACCCAAGACGAGCTTTTAGCGCTTGTAAACGAGCTTAATAACGATACCACCGTAAACGGTATACTTTGTCAGTTACCGCTGCCAAAAGGTCTTGATGAAAAAATTGTAATTGAGGCTATCGACCCAAACAAAGATGTTGACGCCTTTCATCCTGTAAATGTTGGTAAAATAATGATTGGCGATTACGATTTTCTCCCCTGCACGCCTGCTGGTGTTATGGAAATGCTTGCGTACTACAACATTGATGTATGCGGCAAGGAATGTGTGGTAATCGGTCGCTCAAATATTGTGGGCAAGCCTATGGGTATGCTGCTGCTTCACAAAAACGGTACCGTTACAATAGCGCACTCAAGAACAAAAAATTTAAGCGAAGTAACCCGTCGCGCAGATATTCTTGTAGCGGCTGTGGGTAAAGCTAAATTTGTAACAGCCGATATGGTAAAGGACGGCGCTGTTGTAATTGATGTTGGTATGAACCGCGAAAACGGAAAGCTTTGCGGTGATGTCGATTTTGATGCAGTAAGTGAAAAGGCATCTTACATTACCCCCGTCCCAGGTGGAGTTGGTCCTATGA
>JAZUOS010000051.1:0-6356 GCA_045604765.1 Acutalibacteraceae bacterium
AACATATTTACTGCAAATCATGACTACCGGCTAAGCCGGTAGTCATGATTTTATGTATCTAACGAAATTTCATTCCAATCGTCTATATTCGATATCAACCATTCTAAACCTCTGCGCCTTTCAATTACTACGTCTGAATTCAAATCGCCAATATAAGTATTAGGATTAATTCTTTTTTCAGTTACAGCCCAATGATATTGGTAATATAAATCCAGCATATCCAATATTTCTTCTATATTTCTTAGCTTACATCGGTTTTTAAATTCTTCATAGTTTTGGCAGTCAGAAACTAAAGAAACTGCTTTTTGGCAATCGCATATTGAATCTGGCATTTCTATATCTTTTACTAAACCTAATGCCCAAACCAAAGCCCAATATGCTTCATAAGTCCACATTATATCAATCGCATCCTGTTCAGTAAAGGTGCCATTAAACAATGTTTTTTCCTTTCCTAATAAAGCATCTTGCACACCATACTTATGCAAAAGGTTTGTAAATATGTCTCTAGATTCGTTATAATCTTGTTCTTCAGCAATGTCACATGCTATTTGCGTTGATATTAAACAAGCTATCGCCCTTTTGCAAATGTTATCAATATCCCTTGATTTTATAATTGAACTATCTTCTAAAAGCGGTAAATTTTTACACCAAGCAATACCTAATTTTTTAATTTTTTTACTGTTAATTTTTCTTCGTTTTTCAGGACTATTCTTATTTTCAAATAAACTCACAATTTACAACTCCTATCCTAAAGTATAATTGATTATATCATATATTATCGGTATAATCAAACATAAAACAGGATTCATCCGTCTTTTTTGCATTGCGTTCCGTCGTGCTTGATTTCGTAGTTATCTTTTAAAATCAAGTCACTTATAAACACAAACTCATACCCTTCGTCTTTTAGACATTTGAGTATGTTTGGCAATGCCGCAGGTGTGTGGTCGGCATCGTTGTGGAAAAGTACAATACTACCGTTTTTGACCTTTTTTACTACTCTATCGCAAATGCTTTGTGGTGTGGCATTATCACGCCAATCCAGGCTGTCACAATCCCACTGAATTGTGTACATTTCAACACTTTCTACAGCCTCTATTACCCTATTATCATAATCTCCATACGGTGGGCGGAAGAGCGTTGGTTTTTTGCTGGTAACATTTTCTATCTTTTTATTACAAGACTCTAATTCGTCAATCATCTGCTCACGTGATAGCCCTGTCATATAGGGGTGTGTGTTAGAGTGGTTTTGCACCTGATGGCCTGCATCACTTAGCTGCTTTACCGATTCGGGATATTTATCTACCCAAGCACCCACAACAAAAAAGGTGGCGGGAACATCGTATTCTTTTAAAATTTTAATAAGCTGCTCGGTATCATCGTTTCCCCAAGCCGCGTCAAAGCTGATAGCCACCTGTTTTTTGTCGGTTTCCACACAGTAAATTGGTAGTTTTCGCTCGTTGTTTGCAAAGGTGGCAACCGAGCCCACAGCCGCTATCACCACCGCAAGCAAACAACTAAAGCACCACATTATTTGCCGCTTTGTAATTATTAAATATTTCATATAAAGCCCCTCTTTCATCATTAAATGTTATGATAATGGGCTTGTATAATATGAAACTTGATGCTTATTAAACCTTATCACATATTATAATTTGATTATCGTCAGACGGCTTTAAATAGTCATAAGCCTTTTTAGTGTCGGTTATAACACAGTCAATTTTTTGAATTGGAACAAGATTATAGGGTGTTGACAGTGAAAACTTGGTTTCATCGCATAAAAACACCGTCTTTTTAGATTGATTTATCGCAACCTTGCGAATTTGTGTTTCGGGCAAAGACGGGTCGGTAAGCATACCGTTTTCATTTACACCGTGGCAAGAGAAGAATAAAACGTCTATATTAAACCGCCTTATAAAATCTTCTGCAAAGCTTCCAAAATGAGCCAATGAATTCTCGAAAATTTCGCCACCTGTGCAATATGTTTTTATACCTTTATTAGCAAGCAAGGTAGCCAGCGAAATACCGTTTGTTATAACCGTTATTTGCCTCTTTTCGCCCAAAAAATCAGCCATTTGCAAGGTGGTTGTAGATGAATCAATAAAAATAATGTCATTATCGCAAACCAACTCCGCTGCCGCGCGGCAAAGCGCTCTTTTTTGAGCAGCGTTAATTGTTTTTCTAAAATTAAGTGGTGTAACAATGTGCTCAGCTTGAATTTTTTTAGCGCCGCCGTGACTTCGCGTTATTTGGTTGCGTCGCCCAAGCTCTGCCAAATCGCGCCGTATTGTTGGTAGACTTACAAAAAGTCGTCTGCTTAATTCTAAAGCAGAAATATAATGTTCTTCCTCTAAAATATCAAGTATTTTATCATATCGTTCTTCTTTAATCATTTATATTTACCTTCTTTGAGCGTTTTTGAGCGATTATCGACTTTTTAGCCACTTATTGACAATCATATTTGACCGTTTTATTATAATATATATGATTAATGTTTGTCAATAAGGGGCTGATTATATGTACGATGTTGCAATTATTGGTGCAGGTGTTATAGGCGCTATGACCGCTCGTGCATTGTCAAGATACAATTTAAAAATATGTATTCTAGAGAAAGAAAACGATGTTGCAATGGGCGCCACAAAGGCAAACTCAGCAATTGTGCACGCAGGGTTTGATGCCCATACAGGTAGCCTAAAAGCGCAACTTAATGTTAAAGGCGCTAAAATGATGCCGTCTATTTGTAAAGATCTTGGCGTTAAATATAAAAATAACGGCTCTTTGGTAATTGGATTTAACGATGAAGACCGCGAAATGATAAATGACCTGTTTGAAAGAGGTATTAACAATGGCGTGGAAGGTTTACGGATTATTGAAAAAGATGAGTTAAAAGCCAAGGAACCCAATTTATCAGACAACGTAGTTTGCGCGCTATATGCGCCAACAGGCGCTATTGTCTGCCCGTATGACCTGACCGTTGCCGCTATTGGTAATGCTATGGATAACGGCACAGAATTGAGATGCAATTTTGAGGTTTGCAATATAACCGACAATAATAACGGATATACTATTTCTTCTGAAGATGATAGCGTAAATGCCTGTTTTATAATAAACTGCGCTGGTATTTATTCAGACAGTATTGCGAAGCTTGTGGGCGATGACACCTTTAATGTGCATGCAAGAAAAGGCGAATATATTTTACTTGATAAGGACTGCGGCAATATAGTATCTCATACTATTTTCAGAACACCTTCAAAAATGGGTAAGGGCATATTAATATCCCCTACCGTTGACGGAAATTTACTTTTAGGACCAACCTCGGTTGATATATCTGACAAGGAGAATAAAAACACAACCGAAGAGGGCTTTGCCGAAATCATAAGCAAGGCGCAACAAAATATAAATTATGTTCCGACAGGAAAAACCATTACATCATTTTGCGGTTTAAGAGCTGTTGGCAACACGGGTGATTTTATAATAACCTCACCTAAAAATCATTTTATTAATGCAGCAGGCATAGAGTCACCGGGGCTTTCCGCATCCCCTGCAATAGCTGAATACATTGTCGAAATACTTGAAAATCAGGGTTTGGTTTTAACCCAGAAAACCAATTACAATCCAAAAAGATTATCCGCGCACGCGTTTCGTGACGCTTCGATAGAAGATAAAAACAAAATGATTAAGCAAAATTCCGCTTATGGTAGAATTGTTTGTAGATGCGAAGGCATTACTGAGGGCGAAATCCTTGATGCCATACGCCGCAACCCAAAGCCTCAAGATTTAGACGGTGTTAAACGTAGAACACGTGCCCAGATGGGACGCTGTCAGGGAGGTTTTTGCAGTCCGTATATAATTGAACTTTTGGCAAAAGAACTTGATATTCCCTACGAAAAGGTAACAAAATTCGGCGGAAATTCAATAATCAATATGAAAACAACAAAAGGATGACATAACAAATGAAAGATTTAGTCATTATCGGTGGCGGTCCCGCGGGGATGAGCGCCGCTATTGCCGCACATGAGAGCGGTATTAGAGATATTCTTATATTAGAGCGTGACGAGCACCTTGGCGGCATTTTACAGCAGTGCATACATAACGGTTTTGGTCTGCACAAATTTGGCGAAGAGCTAACAGGACCTGAATATGCTTGGAAATATGAAGAAAAGGTAAGACAGTTAGGAATTGAATTCAAACTCAACACTATGGTGCTTGACCTTACAGAAGACAAAGTTATAACTGCAACAAACTCACAAGATGGCATATTTCAAATCAAAGCTAAAGCCGTCATTCTTGCTATGGGCTGCCGCGAGCGTTCAAAGGGCGCATTGAATATTGCAGGTAGTCGACCGGCAGGAATATTCAGTGCAGGAACTGCGCAAAAATTTGTTAACACAAAAGGCTACCTACCGGGCAAAAATGTTGTTATTTTAGGTAGCGGTGACATTGGTCTTATTATGGCGAGAAGAATGACACTTGAGGGCGCAAAGGTGCATGCTGTGTGTGAAATTATGCCATATTCCGGTGGTCTTGCGCGCAACATCCAGCAGTGCTTAAATGATTTTGATATACCGCTTAAGCTCAGCCACACTGTAGTAGAAATTCACGGTAAAGACAGACTTGAGGGCGTAACCGTGGCACAGGTTGATGAAAAAAGAAAAACAATTGCCGAAACCCGCGAGTATATTCCCTGCGATACACTTCTTTTATCGGTAGGCCTTATCCCCGAAAACGAGCTTTCAAGGTCCGCTAATGTAGATATTTCAAATACCACTAACGGAGCTATAGTTGACCAAGACAGGCAAACCTCAATAGAAGGTATTTTTGCTTGCGGAAACGTTTTACACGTTCACGATTTGGTAGACTTTGTATCACAAGAAGCAGAAATTGCCGGTAAAGCGGCCGCCGAATACATTGTTGGAATTCAAGCCGAAGATATTGCGATAAATATTAAAACTGACGGCAAAATAAGATACACCGTTCCGCAAAAAATCACCAAGAAAAAGGATGTAACGGTGTATTTCAGGGTTGCCGACATTTATAAAAATGCAAAAATTACTGTAAGTGATGGCGCCACTACCCTACTCTCTAAAAAAAGGCCCCGTGTTGCTCCTGGTGAAATGGAGTCTATAACCTTAAAAAGCGAGCAGCTTGAAAACGCAAAGGAACTGTATTTTTCTTTGGAGGTAATATGATTTGGAAAGAAAACTAACCTGTATTATATGTCCGTTAGGATGCGCTCTTGAAATTCAGCTAAAAGATGATAAAATAGTAAATATCACGGGCAACAACTGTCCTCGCGGTAAGATTTACGCCGAAAACGAATGCACCAACCCTCAAAGGACCGTTACTTCAACAGTAAAATGTGAAGACGGCAGTCTAATTTCGGTTAAAACCGATAAACCAATACCAAAAGAAAAAATGTCAGAATGTATGGCTATAATCAACAAAGCGTTAGCCTCGCTTCCTATAACTATTGGTGACGTAATTATAGAGGATGCTTTTGGCAGTAAAATTATAGCTACACAAAACAGGAGTTTATAATGAACAATCTTAAAAATTTAAAGCTTTTTTTGCTTGATATGGATGGCACTATATATCTTGACAACAATCTATTTGACGGTGTTACCGGCTTTTTAGAGTATATAAAAAGCATTGGCGGCAGATATATTTTTTTAACCAACAATTCATCAAAAAGCGTAGATAAGTATATTGAAAAGCTCAAAAATTTAGGTATAACTTCAACCGTCGACGATTTTTTAACCTCGGTTGATGCCACCGTTGTTCATCTGAAAAATAAAAACTATAACAAAATATACGCTTTGGGAACAGCATCTTTTAAAGAGCAGTTAAAGGCGGCTAATCTACCAATCACCGACAAAATTGAAAACGGTATTGACTGTCTTTGTATGGGCTTTGACACCGAGCTTACCTTTAAAAAATTAGAGGATGCCTGTATTTTACTAAAAGGCGATATTGACTATGTAGCCACTAATCCAGATTGGGTGTGTCCCACCGCCTTTGGCAGTGTGCCCGACTGCGGCTCAATTAGTGAAATACTGTATAACGCCACAAAGAAGCGACCGCAGTTTATAGGCAAACCGCAGCCCGAAATGGTGCTGCTTGCTATGCAAAAAACAGGCTTTTCTCAAAATGAGACTGCGGTTATTGGCGACCGACTTTATACCGACATTGCCTGCGGCATAAACGCGGGCATCAACAGCATTTTTGTGCTTTCGGGCGAAGGCACACTAAAAGATATTGAAGAAACAAAAATTAAACCCGATTATATATATAAAGATATAAAGCAACTTTTACTTGATATTAAGCAATAAAGTTAAAATCCGCAAAGCTAAGGCTTTGCG
>JAZUOS010000052.1:0-48479 GCA_045604765.1 Acutalibacteraceae bacterium
GGACTTCGTATGTATAAAGATTATCTTCCCGAAATTACTGATGAAGATATGCGCCTTATAAATCAACCTCTTGATTTTTATGGCAACAACATTTATAACGGTCACGAAATTCGTGCCGACCAAAACGGTAATCCAGAAAGAGTTTCTCATAAGGTTGGCTTGGGCAAAACTGCTATTCAATGGCCCATTACTCCCGAAGCACTTCGCTGGGGACCGAGATTTTATTATGAAAGATATAAATTACCATTCTTTATTACCGAAAACGGTATGTCTGCGCACGATGTTGTGTCACTTGACGGTAAAGTGCACGACCCTAACCGCATTGATTTTTTAAATCGTCACTTGTTAGAGCTTGAAAAGGCAATTGATGATGGGGTAGACATTAGGGGATATTTCCAGTGGTCGCTTATGGATAATTTTGAATGGGCAAAGGGATACAACGACCGTTTTGGTTTTGTTTATGTCGATTACGAAACTCAACAAAGAATACCAAAGGATTCATATTATTGGTATAAAAATTGGATTAAAGAACACACAAAGTAATTTTTAATGTAGGGGACTTTTTAATGGCTTTTGAAAAAAGAGAAAATATAAGAAATGTTGCAATAATTGCGCACGTTGACCACGGCAAAACAACACTTGTTGACCAGTTGCTACGTCAAAGCGGTACATTTCGTGATAACGAGTTGGTTGATGAGAGAGTAATGGACTCAAACGACCTTGAGCGTGAGCGTGGTATAACAATACTTTCAAAAAACACAAGCGTTATGTATAACGGTGTTAAGATTAATATCATTGACACCCCCGGACACGCTGATTTTGGCGGTGAGGTAGAGCGTATTTTGCAGATGGTGGATGGTGTACTTTTGCTTGTTGATGCATTCGAAGGTTGTATGCCACAAACCCGTTTTGTGCTTAAAAAAGCCTTAGCACTCGGCAAAAAAGCGGTTGTTGTTATAAATAAAATTGACAGACCAATGGCGCGACCAATTGAAGTTGTAGACGAGGTTTTAGATTTGTTTATTGAGCTTGGTGCAGATGAGGAACAAATAGAATTTCCTGTCGTATTTGCATCCGGTCGTGATGGATACGCAACATATGCACCCGATATACCGGGCACTGATATGAAACCTCTTTTTGAAGAAATAATTAAAGAGATTGAGGCGCCTATTGGTGATAGTGAAGCACCATTACAGATATTATTTACAAACATTGAATATGACGATTACATTGGTAGAATCGGTGTTGGTCGTGTTCTTCGCGGTACCGTAAAGGTTGGACAAACAGTTGCGCTTTGCCATAAAGATGGAACTAATTCAAAAGTTAAGATCGCAAAGCTCTTTATGTATCAAGGTCTTAAACGTACCGAGGTTGAGTCGGCAACTGTTGGTGATATTATTCAAGTTGCGGGCATCAGCGAGCTTGAAATAGGCGAAAGTGCTTGTGACACCGAACATATCGAACCGTTACCATTTGTTAAGATTGACGAACCGACTCTTGCTATGAACTTTATGGTTAACAATTCACCCTTTGCGGGTAAAGACGGTAAATATGTTACATCTCGTAATTTGCGCGAACGTCTTTTCAAAGAGGTTTTAACAAATGTAAGCTTGCGTGTTGAAGAAACCGATAGCGCTGATACATTTAAGGTGTCGGGCCGTGGTGAACTGCATCTTTCTATTCTTATTGAAACAATGCGTCGTCAAGGCTATGAATTTCAAGTTTCACCGCCGAATGTTATTTATAAGCGTGATGAAAACGGCAAATTGCTTGAGCCGATTGAACTATTGATGATTGAAGTGCCTGAGCAGTACGTGGGCGCTGTTATGGAGCGTCTTGGTACCCGTCACGCTGAGCTACAAAATATGGGCGCTCGTGAGGGCGGTATGACCCACCTTGAATTTTTAATTCCCGCACGCGGTTTGCTTGGTTACCGTTCGCAGTTTATGACCGATACAAACGGTAACGGTATTATGAATCATATATTTAACGGATATGAGGATTATAAGGGTGATATAGACCAAAGAACTACCGGCTCAATTATTGTTCACGAAACAGGTGAGAGCACTGCTTATGGTCTATTTAATACCCAAAGCCGTGGTCGTTTGTTTATTGGCGCGGGTGTTCCGGTTTATGAAGGTATGATTATTGGCGAAAGCCCCAAGAGCGAAGATATTGTGTGTAACGTTTGTAAGGCTAAGCATCTTACTAACACGCGCGCTTCAGGCTCTGATGACGCTCTAAAGCTTATTCCTCCATCTATTATGAGTCTTGAGCAGTCACTTGATTTTATTAAGGATGACGAGCTTGTAGAGATAACACCCAACAATATCCGCATTCGCAAGAGAATTCTTAATAAAGAATTACGTATGAAATACGAGGCGAAAAACCGCTGATGCATTATGTGATACTTGATATGGAATGGGACAGCGCCTATCACAAATTTTATAAAAGGTTTGTAAATCAAATATTGCAAATCGGCGCTGTAAAATTGGATGAAAATTTTAATATAGTTGATATTTTTGATGTTACTGTTAAATCTTCAATTTGCAAAAGGGTTTCAAAGCGATTTACCGAGCTTACGGGAATTACTAAAGAAATGATGCTTGAGGGAATTTCTTTATGGGATGCTGTCGAGCAATATAACAGTTGGCTTGGTGAAGATACGGTAACAATTACTTGGAGTAATTCTGACCTTTATACTATTGCTGAAAATGAAAAATATCTTCTTAAAAATTTAAAATTCAAAATAGATAAATACCTTGATTTACAAAAGTTTATTCAGGGCGAGTTGCGACTGCTTGGTCACGAAATAAAATCACAAATTTCACTTTCACACGCGGCAGAGCTTTTAGGGATTACTATCGAAGGTTACGATTTACATACCGCCAAGGATGACAGTTTGCTTTGTACGGCACTTCTTAAAAAGCATTATAACGGACCTGCCTTTGAAGGACTTATCAAAGACACATCCAACCCCGAATTTTATAAGCAACTGTATTTTAAACCGTATTATATAAGCCGTATTAGTGACGAACTTGTAGATAAAAACACTCAAATTTTTTATTGTGAAAAGTGTGAAAGCAAGATGCGTCGGCTTACTAAATGGCGTTATCATAACAATTGGTTCAATGCGAATTTTATATGTGAAGATTGCGGTAAAAAATATGTTTGTCGTGTAAGCTATAAAAAAACCTATGATAATTTAATTGTAAAACGCCGTATTTTAGAGCCTAAGGTTAAAGAGAACAAGGAGAAAAACGATGCTGTGCAACCTATGCCCACGACAGTGTAATGCGTTACGCACCGAAAATGAAAATATCGGTGGGGTATGCTGTATGCCAAACGCTCCGGTTGTTGCGCGTGCGGCGCTTCATTTTTGGGAAGAGCCGTCTATAAGTGGTAAAAACGGCTCGGGAACAGTTTTTTTTAGCGGTTGCTCGCTTCATTGCGTATTTTGTCAAAATAATAATATCAGCACTAAAAACGTAGGCAAAACTGTTACAGTATCTCAGCTGGTAGAAATTTTCAAAAATCTTGAAAAACAAGGCGCGCACAACATCAATCTTGTAACTCCTACGCATTTTGCAAACCAAATCATCTCTGCTCTTGATATTTATAAACCGAGTATTCCTATTGTTTATAATTCAAGCGGTTATGAAACTGTAAACACGCTAAAAAGATTAGAGGGTTACGTTGATGTATATTTAATGGACTTTAAATATATTGATGATAAAAAGGCAAACACTTATTCAAATGCGCCAAATTATTTTGATGTTTGCAAAGAGGCATTGTTTGAAGCATATCGTCAACAGCCAAAATGCGTTTTTAAAGACGGTATTATGCAAAATGGATTGATAGTAAGACATCTTTTAATGCCGCAAGCCACACGCGATGCTATAGCAATTTTTGATTGGGTAAGGCGCAATACTCCAGATGCATATTTTAGCATAATGAGCCAATATTTGCCTTTGGGAAGGGCAGTAGATATTCCGATTATAAATCGCAAGGTTACAACGCGTGAATATAATAAAGTAGTTGATTATATATCTGACAGCGGCTTTAATAACTGCTATATTCAAGAACGAAGTAGCGCGGATAAAAGATTTATACCCGCATTTGATTTTACAGGTATTGATTAAATGAACTCGACATTTTTTGTCGGGTTCATTTTTTCTAAAATAATTACAATTTTATATTGACGAAATTATCTTTTGTGTGTTAAAATATAGTGAATAATTAGGCGGATTATGCCGTAATAAATTTTTTATTATTCGTGCAGGAGGAATTATGGAAAAAATTAAAGGTTTCTTTAACAAAATTGGCGAGCTGTTTAAAAAGGCTTGGAGCTTTATAATGGCTAAAAAGGTTCTTTTTATAATTATTGCTGCCGTTTTAATTGTTGCCATTGTTGGTACAACACTATTTTTTGCACTTGGTAAAAACGGTGCAGGTGACGACGATTTTGATAGACCGCAGGGCAACACGCTTTATACTGTTAATGTAAAAACAGCGGGCGGTATGGCAATGTCAGATATAGACGTATACATATACGAAGACGATAGTTTGGGCAATATGCTTGATTACACCAAGACAAATAAGGAAGGCATAGCTACCTTTAATCTTGATGAGAGTGCAGATTACGCCATTGTTTTAACACCCGTACCCAAAGGCTATGCTGTAGAAAAAAGCTACAAGTTTGATGGTGTTACCAAGGATATCACTCTTACATCATCACTTGTTACCGATGCTGATATTTCAACAGCGTCACTTGGTCTTGGCGATGTTATGTATGACTTCACAGTTATGAAGCCCGACGGCACCGAGATTAAGTTATCAGAAGTTTTAAAGAGCAAAAAACTAGTTGTGCTGAATTTCTGGTACACAACTTGCACATGGTGTCTTGAAGAATTTCCGTTGATGGAAGAGCTTTATAAAGACTATGCTGACGATATTGAAATTATCGCGCTTAATCCTATGGAAGATAATAATGCAGTTGACGGCTTCCAAAAACAATACGGTTATACTTTTAATATGGCAGCTTGCCCTGCGTCATGGGCAAACACATTTAGCGTAACCGGTTATCCTACTTCGGTATTTGTTGACCAGTACGGTGTAATATGTCTTGTAGAAGCAGGCGCTATCACAAGTAAGCGTCCTTGGGTTTGCGCATTTGATCACTTTACTGCTGATCCATACCAGCAAAAGCTTTGCGAAAATGGCATTGGTGATTTGGTAACTCAAATTAAACCTACCTATGAAATGCCTTCTTCAGACGAAATTGCTTCAACAATCAATTCGGGTACTATTAAGGTAAAATATAGACCTGAAACTGAAGATGAAAATGCTGAATTCTTCTGGCCCTATATAATTGGCGAAAAATCTGGCCGTTCTTGTGTTTATGCTTCTAATATCGGTATAGACAGTTCTTATGCAATTCTTTATGCCGATGTTGAGCTTAAAGCAGGTCAGGCTGTTGGTTTTGATTATCTTGTTTCGTCTGAACTTGGTTGCGATGTAATGTATGTTATTGTTAATGACGAAGATATTTTCCAAATTTCAGGTGTATCAAGTCCTGAAGAGTGGAAATCTTGTTACCCGTGTGTTGCCGATAAAGACGGTACCTATGAAGTTGCACTTTGTTTCTTAAAGGACGAAGACGGCGCAGATGGTGACGATACCGTTTATATTGACAATATGCGTGTAGTTGACCAGTCACAAATCGATACTGCTACATATTTGCCACGGTATGCTGCAACCGCTGACGAAGACGGTAAATTCAGCTATGTTGATGTAGTATTAAATAAAAACGACGGTTATTACCATGTTGGCAGTGAAAACGGACCTTTGCTTTTAGCTGATCTTATGGGCTTTACTCCTTTTAACGAAGAGCAGTCTGTTCAAGAAATTGTTTCAGAAGGTGATGCCGACGAAGACGGTGTAAGCCTTTATGACAAGGTTGAAGAAGACGGTTTAGGTATGGTTCAATACTTCTCCTATGCATCTAACTCAAGCATTCACGGTGTATGCACCGTAAATAAAGAGCTTGCAGAAATGCTTAAGCAGGTAGCTCGTGTTGCGGGCTTTGAAGACGACGAAAACGAATGGCTCAAGATGTGCAAATATTATCAGGCATACGGCAAGGGCGCTTCTCAACTCGCTGACCCAATAAAAGGCCTTTCAACCTTTAGCGCGCTTAAGACAACTGTTGGCAAAAATGTTCCAAGCAACAATTTCTATTATGATCGCGCTATAATTCCAAGAGGTATGTTCTCTGAATTTATACCTACGCAGTCGGGTGTTTACCGTTTCACCTCAAAGAGTGATTATCAAGACGGCATCGACGCTTGGATTTTCAATGAAGATGGTGAAATTATCTATACATATGAGCACGATGAAAGAATGTATACCGATTCTAACAACTGCTCAATGGTTTATTATATGGAAGCAGGAACACCGTATTATATTAATATGGCTTTCTGGGATGTATACGCTACTGGCACCATTAACTATGATGTAGAGTTTATTGGCGCTTCACACAAATTATTCCGTCTTGCAGCACCAGGCTACTTTACTTATGATACCGATGCTACAGGCAGCGCTATGTATGATATTATCGCAGGTGGTATTAAGCCGAAACTTAAAGACGGCAAGTATTATGATTCTGAAGACGGCAGTCTTATTTATGCTGATTTCACAGGTCTTACAACCGTATTCAGTCAGTCAATTTTAGAAATGATTGAAATGGGAGGCTTTGACTTTAGTAAATCAGAAACCGACGGTGAAATTTTAGCTTATATTAAGCAAAACGGCAATGATATTGAAAAGACAAAGGAATATCTTAAAAAGCTTTGGGGTGAGGATTATGACGCCAACGCTGATATTTATCAGTTAGACGATATTTTTGCCGGTCGTTATCACGGTGACGGCGAGGACCTTACCGATGATATTCGTAAATATGTCAGCAAGATTGACAAGTCGGGTACTGAACTTGACGGTTGCGTTGTTGTTGATAAAGAGCTTGCCGAGATTTTACAACAGCTTATGGATAAGTACACCTTTGAAGAGGTAGAAAACTCATGGCTCAAGATTTGCTACTACTACGATTATCTCGGCGCTAACGATTAATTTATTAAGTGAGAGAATGACTATGATGAAAAATTTTAAAAGATTATTTTCTATTCTTTTAATTGCTGCTATTACATTTTCACTTTTCGCTCTTACTGCATGCGGCAAGGGTGAGAAGGACTATATCGTAAATATTAAGGACGCATTAGGTAATCCTTATACATCGGGTATAGTTGTTAAGTTTATGCAAGGTGGCAAGCAGGTTGCCATGCAGTCGTGCAATGAGCAGGGCGCTGCTATTAAATCGCTTGTAAACGGCAAATACAATGTTGTTTTAAGCTTTGCTGATACCGATACTGAGTATTATTATGATACCGATATCAAGCTTACACCACGCAAAAACGAGGTTGATGTTGTTGTGGCTTACAAACCTTTGGGCGAGCCTGAAAAGTTGTATATTGGCTCTGATGAATTAGATGCATACTCATTAAAACAGGGGTGCACCTATGTTGATTTAAAGGAGGGAAGAAACTATTTTCTCTTTACACCCACCAAAGAGGGCAATTATGAATTTTCAATTGCTGAAGGCAAAAATGTAACCATTGGTTACTACGGCGCACCACACTTTATTCAAGAAAATTCAGCTGCCGAGGTTAAAGACAATAAGTTTTCAATTAATGTGAAATCAAGTATGATTGGCACAAACGGTACAGGTACATCGACCTTTGTCATTGGTGTTGACGCAGATAAAAAAGCTAAAAACTGCGTTATAGGCGTTAATAGATTAGGTGATGCCGTTAAAACTATTGAAGATGAGCCTTGGATAGTTTATCAAAAGACTGTTGAATTGCAAGACTATAAATTGCCTTCAAATTTAACCATTAAGGAATTTGACTTGACCGCCAAGACCGATGCCTACAAACTTGTTTTAAATGAAAATGATGGTTATTATCACCTGAATGATACAAACGGTCCCATTGTTCTTGTTCGCTTGGCAGAGGATAGTAAGTATATTGCTTGTTTCAAAACAATGCTTGACCGTTCAGGCGTTAATAAATATTTCTTTGATAAGGACGAAAAATTCATAAAAAAAGAAAGCTATTCAGAATGCTTGCTTGAATATATTGAATATGTTGATGAAGACCACGGTGTTTATCCTCTTACTGAAGATCTTAAATATATTATTCAGCAACGCGGTGAATATGTTGGCTGGTGGGATATTGAAAACAACGGCTATATGTTTAAGGATGAATCGGGTAACAATTTAACCGACATTAACGCCGAAATAGCTTGGTTGTTTATGTGCTGTTATGCGGAATAATTGTATGAAAAATTTTGTTTTTAATAAATTTATTACATCTTTTTTATGCTTATGTTTGATCTTTTTTGCAGGATGTGCTGATGGTGGTAGTGGGCTCGTAGCTAACGCTGACCTTGCTACAAGCAGTTATAATTTAGGCGATTATATGGGTGATTATACCGTTACTGATGTTAATGGCAATACTCACACTTTTTCTGATATTTTAAAAGAAAAAAAGGCGATCGTTCTTAATTTTTGGTTTATTAACTGCGGTCCTTGTCAGATGGAGTTTCCTTATTTGCAAAAAGCAACCGATGTATATCGTGATGATATAGCTGTGATTGCAATTAATCCTACCACAGACAAAGAGAACAACATTAAAAAATATGCTACGCAAAACGAATTGTCTATTCCTGTGGTTAAAGGAGATCAATCTTGGATAACAGCGTTTGGCATAAGAGGTTTTCCGACAACGGTGGTTATCGACCGCTATGGTTCTGTTGCGTTTATGCATATGGGTAGTGTGACCCAAGACGGTGTTTTTGAAAAAATATTTGAATTTTTCACCGCGGACGATTATAAGCAAACAACAATAAACGATATTGAGGATATTAAATAAACGAAAGGTGATACCTATGAAAAAATTTTTAGCTTTGGTTTTAGCGCTTGGTATGATTTTGTGCCTTTGCGCTTGTGGCGGTGATAATAACGGCCCTACAACTAATGAACCGCTTAATAATGCTGCTAACAACACACAAACCTCCTCAAAAGAGGATACCGCACCGAAATTTGAGGTTACGGTTGTTGACCAAAACGGTGACGCTGTATCAAATGTTTGGGTACAGCTTTGTAAAGATACCTGTTTACCCAAGCAGGCTGATGAAAACGGTGTTGCAATATTTGACGCTGAAATTACCGATGGATATAAATTATCTCTTATGTCTTGCCCTGAAGGTTATGAATGTGAATATGTAGCAGATAATTATATTTATCTTGAAAGCGGCATAACCGAATATGAATTTGTAATTACCAAGAAGTAGGCACATACAATGAATATTAAAAAGTTTTTTGCAACAATTCTTTCGGTTGCTTTAATGTTTTGTTTATGTGCTTGCGGCGGTAACGACGCTGCCAAGCCAAATGAGTCTAAAACAGAGGAAAATAAAACTCATGTCCCCAAATTTAATGTTACAGTTACCGATACCGATGGCAACGCAGTTGAAGGAGTAATTCTTCAATTACGCAAAAATACCGTTATTACCGCGCGTACAAATAAAAAAGGTGTTGCTACATTTAGCATTTATATAACCAATGGTTACAAGCTTTCGATTGTACAGTGTCCGGACGGATACGCGTATAACAGCGAAGAATCAATAAATGTTGCGCCGGGCATTTTAAATTTATCTATTCAGATTACTAAAAAATAGGTGGATAATATGAAAATAAAAATTATTTCTATATCAATTACTCTAATAATAATACTTTCTACCTTTGCCGGTTGTCGCAAGGTAAATGGTGATATGTCATCAGGTAATACATCAGACATTACAAGCACTGTTTATGATATTGTTGATGTTATTGAAAACGAAAACAGTGAAATTGAATCAACTGATGATACAACATCTGACGAAACACAAAGCACCGAATCTGATAATAATAGCACTGTTACAAGTGATGAAAATATCTTTACAGAAAATGTTGTAAGTGTTGGTGGCGATGATAATAAGGCAGATCCTGATGCGCCGTTAACTTTTATCGATTCTGAAACAACAGGTTCAACCGCTACAGATACTTCAAAAGGATATGACAAGATAACTTGTTCTACATCTCCTGATTCTAAAACAGGAAATGTTGTGACAGTTTTAATTGCTGCAAACGGTTCGGTTACATATAAAATTGATAGAGTTGTTAATAAAATTTTAACCATCAACAGCTCCAGTGCATACGTTGTTTACAATGGAACAAAATATGAGGCAAAAAACGGCGTAGTATCTTTTGTTGTTGCCGCAAGCGATAAGCTTTCGAGCGATCAAATTGTATTTGAAATTGGAAACAACAGCTCAAAGCCCGAAAGTTTTACAGTTAACTTTGCAAGTCCTAAGGGTTCTTGGGATAATAAAGAACAAATAGATGCTTTAAACAAGGAAATATCTGTTACACTTGAGAAAGATGATCAGGATGGTTATTGGTATAAATATAAAGCAACAAAAGATGGCACCTTAAAGTTTTATCTTTTAAGCGGTATTGATGACGCTATTTTAATGGTAACAAACAATAAAAGCTTTGCCCAAAGAAGCTCTGAGATTGACGATGAGTTAAATTTAGATAACACGGGATATTACCTTGAGTTGCAAGTCAAAGTAAATGATGAAATTGTTATCAATGTAGCTTCCAAAAGCACTAATACTCAAAATTCTTTAACCATAATGATAAAATAACATTTACGATAAAGCGGGCCAATTTTGGCTCGCTTTATATCTATATTTCATTAAATTTCTTGTAAAGTTTTTCAAGTGCTGCGGTTTCGATTCGTGATACGTAACTTCGTGATATACCTAATTTTTTTGCAATTTCGCGTTGCGTTAATTCTTTTTCGCCGCCAATACCATAACGCATTTTTATTATCTGCAATTCGCGGTTTTCAAGTGTTCCGTTTAAAATCATTCGCAGCTTTTGAAGTTTTAATTTTGTGTCAATTTCATCCTCAATATTATTTTCATCTGCAATTATATCAATTAATGTGAGTGTATTGCCGTTTTTATCGGTATCAATCGGGTCACTTATGTAAACATCTTGAGCATATTTTTTGTTGTTTCTGAAATGCATCAATATTTCATTTTCAATGCATCGCGCGGCGTAGGTTGCAAGTCGTATTTTTTTGTCACTTTTAAATGTGCTTACTGCTTTTATAAGTCCTATTGTGCCAATTGATATTAAATCATCTTGATCGTCGGCAGTATAATATTTTTTTACTATATGAGCAACCAGCCGCAGATTGTGTTCTATCAATTTGTTTTTTGCTTCATTATTGCCTTGCTCTTTTAACAATAATAGTTCTGCTTCTTTTTTAGCACTAAGCGGCGGCGGAAACGAACCCCCGCTTGTAACGTGTAACGCTAAATAGAACAGGTTAGAAACAATTTGAGAAAGCAATTCAAAAAACATAAAAATCCCCCTTATAAAAAATATATGAAATACTTAAGTTTTTTTATTAAAATTTATATATTTTTTTAATGTTTTTACATTGACAATATATTTATGTTGTGCTAAAATACATAAGATAAAATGTGTCTTTGTGTGTTATGTGACTTTAATGTTTTGAAAGGATGGTTTTATATGATAATGCGAACTAATAATAACGTTTATAAACCTGAATTTCTAAGCAGCTTTGTCCCCACAATTGACAAGGCGGTTTTGTCACCTTTTTTTGCCGACACAAAAAATAGTTATTGCATTTTACCCGGTTTTTGCGATGTGCATGTGCATTTTCGTGAGCCGGGTTTTTCTTATAAAGAAACAATATTGTCAGGTTCAAAGGCTGCAGCTCACGGCGGGTATACAGCAGTATGCACCATGCCTAACTTAAATCCCGTACCCGACAGCGAGGAGCATTTGAAGCAGCAACTTGATATTATAGAAAATGATGCTGTTATAAATGTGTATCCGTATGCTTCAATAACTATAGGTCAAAACGGTTTTGAACTTTCAGAGATGGAGGGTATGTCAAAAGATTGTATTGCATTTTCCGATGATGGACGTGGTGTTCAATCGCGTAAACTTATGCGTGAGGCCATGTTAAAGGCCAAATCTTTGGGCAAAATGATTGTAGCGCACTGCGAAGATAACTCATTGCTTCGTGGTGGATACATCCACGATGGTGAGTATGCGAGAGCGCACGGTCACAAGGGTATATGCAGTGAAAGCGAATGGGGGCCGATAAAGCGCGATTTAGAGCTTGTAAGAGAAACCGGTTGCGCATATCACGTGTGTCATATATCCTGTAGAGAGAGCGTTGAGTTAATAAAGCAAGCGAAAGCCGAAGGGCTTGATGTTACTTGCGAGACAGGTCCGCATTATTTAATACTTGATGATAGTGACTTGCAAGAAGACGGTAAATTTAAAATGAATCCGCCACTTCGTTCGCGTGAAGACAAGCTTGCGCTTATTGAGGGTATAAAAGACGGCACTATTGATATGATTGCCACCGACCATGCACCACATAGCGCTGAGGAAAAGGCGAAGGGGCTCGAAAAGAGCGCATTTGGCATAGTGGGTATTGAAACGGCGTTTCAGCTTATGCATACCTACTTTGTAAAGACCGGTATAATTACTTTGGAAAAACTTATTGATTTATTGTGTTTAAATGCGCGCAAGCGTTTTAAAATACCGCTAAATGATAATGATTATACAATATGGCGGCTTGATGAAAAAATCACCGTTAATCCCGATGACTTTTTATCAAAAGGAAAGGCAATGCCGTTTGAAAATTATCAACTTTACGGCAAATGTTATCTTACGGTTTGCGGCGGTAAAATTGCATATAAAGACGATTTGATATATATTCAGGAGGAAGTAAAAAATGGCTAAAAGAACAGACATTAAAAAGGTATTGATTATAGGCTCAGGTCCTATTGTAATAGGTCAGGCGGCGGAGTTTGACTATGCCGGCACGCAGGCGTGCTTGGCGCTTAAAGAAGAAGGCTATGAGGTAATTCTTTGTAACTCAAACCCAGCGACTATTATGACCGATACATCTATTGCTGATAAGGTTTATATGGAGCCACTTACTCTTGAATATATTGCAAAAATTTTACGCTATGAGAGACCTGATGCTATTGTTCCGGGTATTGGCGGTCAAACAGGTCTTAACCTTGCTATGCAGCTCGAAGAAAAGGGAATTCTAAAGGAGTGCGGTGTTGAGCTTCTTGGTACTTCACGTGACAGTATTGAACGCGCCGAAGACCGTGAACTCTTTAAAGAAATGTGCGAGTCAATAGGCGAGCCGGTTATTCCTTCTGAAATCACATACAGCATTGAAGAAGCAAAGGAAGCAGCCAATAGAATAGGTTACCCTGTAGTACTTCGTCCTGCATTTACTTTGGGCGGTACAGGCGGCGGTTTTGCCTATGATGAAAAAGAACTTGTAGAAGTAGGTCTTAATGCGTTTAAACTTTCTCCCGTACATCAGGTGCTTATTGAAAAGAGTGTTAAGGGTTATAAAGAAATTGAGTTTGAGGTAATGCGTGACTCTAACGACCACGCAATTACAATTTGCGGTATGGAAAATATTGATCCTGTTGGCGTTCATACCGGCGACTCTTTGGTTGTGGCACCTATTATGACACTTAATGACCATGACCTTAAAATGCTTAACGACAGCGCCATTAAAATTATTCGTGAGTTAAAAATTGAGGGCGGATGTAACGTTCAGTTTGCTTTAGATCCAAATTCAAGCAATTATTATTTAATAGAAGTAAATCCACGTGTATCTCGTTCTTCGGCGCTTGCGTCAAAGGCATCAGGTTATCCGATTGCGCGTGTTACAGCAAAAATTGCTGTAGGTATGGCGTTGGAAGAGATTAAAATTGCCAATACAACTGCGGCGTTTGAGCCAAGGCTTGATTACGTTATTACAAAGCTTCCTCGCTTCCCATTTGATAAATTCACGACTGCATACAACGTTCTTGGCACTCAAATGAAGGCAACCGGCGAGGTAATGGGTATAGGTACTACCTTGGAAGAAAGCTTACTTAAAGGTACCCGTTCGCTTGAAATTGGTGTGAATCATCTTTATCACAATAAATTTGATAATATGAGTGATGACGAGCTTAGAAATTATATCGGCGAATTCAGAGATGACAACCTTTTTGCAATTGCTGAATTACTTTACCGCGGCGCTACTGTAGAGGAAATTCATAATATCACAAAAATTACAGCATTTTTCCTTGAAGCAATTAAACGCATAATTGATATGGAAAGAGGCCTTAAGGAAAATCCACGCAATGTTGAGATTTTGCGAGATGCTAAGAAAATGGGATTTTCTGATAAATACGTTGCAAGAATGTGGGAATGTAGTGAAATTGACGTATATAATTTCCGCAAAGAAAACAAGCTCACACCTGTTTTCCGTATGGTTGATACCTGTCATACAAATGCTTATATTCCATATTTCTACTCCTCATATCACGGTGAAAACACCTCTGTTTTAACCAACAAAAAGAAAATTGTTGTTCTTGGCGCCGGCCCTATTCGTATAGGTCAGGGTGTTGAATTTGACTATTCAACGGTACACGCAGTATCTACAATTAAAAAATCAGGCTACGAAGCAATTATTATTAACAATAATCCAGAAACTGTATCTACCGACTACACAACCGCTGATAAGCTTTATTTCGAGCCACTTACACCTGAAGACGTAATGAATATAATTGACTTTGAGCAACCCGAAGGTGTTGTTGCATCATTGGGTGGTCAAACTGCAATCAACTTGGCACAACCTCTTATGGACCGTGGTGTAAAGATTATTGGTACCGATTGTGAAGCTATTGAACGTGCTGAAAATCGTGATAGTTTTGAAAAAATATTACAAGAATTAAATATACCACAACCAAAGGGTAGAGCAGTAACCAAAATTGAAGATGGCGTAGCTGCCGCTGCCGAAATCGGTTATCCGGTACTAGTTCGTCCTAGCTTTGTACTTGGTGGACGTGCCATGCAGATAGTATCTAACGAAGAACAGCTTCGTCATTATCTTAAAACGGCTGTTGAAATAGATGCCGACAAGCCTGTTCTTGTTGATAAATACATTCAAGGTAAAGAGGTAGAGGTTGACGCTATTTGTGACGGACAGGATGTATTCGTTCCAGGTATTATGGAGCTTGTTGAACGTACCGGTATTCACTCGGGTGACTCAATAAGCGTTTATCCAACCTTTAGTATTTCGGATAAAGTGCGAGGCACTATATTAGAATATTCTAAAAAATTAGGTCTTGGAATAGGAATAGTTGGCCTTTATAACATTCAGTTTATCGTTGACGAAAATGATAATGTTTATATTATCGAGGTTAATCCACGTTCTTCAAGAACTGTACCGTTCCTTTCAAAATCAACAGGCTATTCTTTGGCTGATATTGCTACCGAGGTTATTCTTGGCAAATCACTAAAGGAACAGGGAATATTCTGTCTTTATCCACAAGAAAAGAACCGTTACTATGTAAAGGTTCCAGTATTCTCATTTAACAAAATTAAGGGACTCGACGCATATCTTTCACCAGAAATGAAATCTACCGGTGAGGCTATCGGTTATGATGATAAGCTTAACCGCGCTCTTTATAAGGCACTTCAAGCATCGGGTACTCATTTGCAAAACTATGGCACGGTATTTGTAACCGTTGCTGATAAGGACAAGGACGAGGCACTACCACTTATTCGTCGCTTCTATAATCTTGGTTTTAATATTCAGGCAACTGCGGGTACTGCAGCGTTCTTAAAAGAGAACGGAATACGCACACACGCACTTAAAAAGATTAGCGAAGATGCTGACGAAATTCCGGATGCTATAAGACAAGGACATATTGCTTACGTTATTAACACAAAAGATATCGGTGCTTCTACGCAGGATAGTGACGGCCAGCAAATCCGTCGCCTTGCTACTGAAAATAACGTAACAATATTTACTTCGCTTGATACAGTAAGAGTATTGCTTGACGTACTTGAGGAAACAACACTTACAATTTCTACAATTGATGCATAAAGGAATTTAAAATGAAACAAGGTATTTTTAAAATATCAGAAAACAAAAAATTAGTTGAAAATGTTTATAAGATGGTGCTTGTCGGAGATACCTCCGACATCACCGCTTGCGGTCAGTTTATCAATATTCAGCTTGACGGTTTGTATTTAAGACGTCCTATATCTATATGTGATTGTGATGAAACTGCTGTTACAATCATTTACAAGGTTGTTGGTAAGGGCACTGAACAGATGTCGAAAATGGCTGTTGGAGAGAGCCTTGACGTGCTTACGGGTCTTGGCAACGGTTACGATTTATCGCTTTCGGGCGATAAACCTGTGTTGCTTGGTGGCGGCGTAGGAGTTCCTCCACTTTATATGCTTGCCAAAAAACTCAAAGAACAGGGTAAAGATGTTTCAGTAATACTCGGCTTTAATAACAAAAGTGAAGTCTTTTATGAGCAAGAATTTAAAGACCTTGGTTGTAATGTAACAGTAACCACTGTTGACGGCAGTTACGGCGTAAAAGGCTTTGTTACAAATGCTTATCCTAATGACTATACTTATTTTTACACCTGCGGTCCTGAACCAATGCTAAAAGCGATTTATAAAACATCTAAAACAAGTGGTCAGATGAGTTTTGAAGAGCGTATGGGCTGCGGCTTTGGTGCGTGTATGGGTTGCAGTTGTAAAACAATTGCAGGCTATAAGCGAATTTGCAAAGACGGACCCGTTATGCAAAAGGAGGAAATATTATGGGAAGATTAAACGTTAATCTTTGCGGTATTGAAATCGATAACCCCATAATTCCTGCTTCGGGTACATTTGGATTTGGTTATGAGTTCGCAGAATTATATGATATAAATTGTCTTGGTACTTTCTCATTTAAAGGTACCACCAAGGATGCTCGTTTTGGTAATCCTACACCACGTATTGCAGAGTGCACAGCCGGTATGATAAACGCTGTTGGTCTTCAAAATCCCGGTGTAGAAAAGGTTATAAGTGAAGAGCTTCCTAAACTTAGTAAATGCTTTAATAAAAAAGTTATGGCAAATGTAAGCGGTTTTGCTGTGCCAGATTACGCTTACACCTGCGAACTGCTTGATAAAGAGGAACAGGTTGGTTGGCTCGAGGTAAATGTGAGCTGCCCTAACGTTCACGGTGGCGGTATGAGCTTTGGCACAAGTCCTGAGGCTGCTGCAGAGGTTGTACGCGCTGTAAAAGCGGTTACCACAAAACCTGTAATAGTTAAACTTTCACCAAACGTAACCGATATTGTGGCAATTGCAAAAGCTTGTGAGCAGGCGGGTGCTGACGGTATCAGCCTAATAAATACAATGCTTGGTATGCGCATTGATCTTAAAACTCGTAAACCTGTTATTGCAAATAAAATGGGCGGTTTTTCGGGTCCTGCAATTTTTCCCGTAGCGGTTAGAATGGTTTATCAGGTAGCGCATGCCGTAAATATTCCTGTAATTGGTATGGGTGGCGTGTCTACTGCCGAAGATGTAATCGAGATGATGCTTGCTGGTGCCACTGCAGTTGAGGTAGGCGCTGCAAATCTTATAAATCCTTATGCTTGCCGTGACATTATAAATGATTTACCAAGTGTTATGGATAAGTATGGTATTGAAAATTTAAGCGACATTATAGGAGGCGTTAAATAATGGGTAAAGACGTGATTATAGCTTGTGATTTTGCAAGCGCAGAAAAAACATTTGAATTTCTCGATAAGTTTACTGGTCGTAAACCATTTGTAAAAATCGGTATGGAGCTTTTTTATGCAGAAGGTCCATCTATTGTAAAAGAGATAAAGAAACGCGGTCATAAAATCTTTTTAGATTTAAAGCTCCACGATATTCCTAATACCGTTAAAAAGGCTATGAATGTACTTTCAAATCTTGATGTAGATATTACTAATCTTCATGCAAGTGGCACGACTGCCATGATGGAAGCCGCTATTGAGGGTCTTACTCGTCCTGATGGTACACGTCCACTACTTATTGCAGTAACACAGCTTACATCAACAAACCAAGAAAGTATGGAAAACGACCTTCTTATAAAAGAGCCAATTGATGAGGTTGTTATGCACTATGCATCAAACGCTAAAAAAGCCGGTCTTGACGGTGTTGTATGCTCACCGCTTGAAGCTGGCAAGGTACACGAGCGTTGTGGCGCAGACTTTTTAACAATTACACCGGGTGTTCGCTTTGCAGACGGTGACATTGGTGACCAAAAGCGTGTTATGACACCTGCCGAAGCCAACAAAATTGGTAGTGACTATATTGTTGTTGGCCGTCCAATTACAGCGGCAGAAGATCCTGTTGCGGCATACGAGCGTTGTGTAGCTGAATTTATTGGTTAAGGAGAATAACTATGGAAAGTTATAAAAGAGAATTTATACAATTTTTAGAAAGTGCCGGTGTTTTAAAATTTGGTGATTTTACAGCTAAATCCGGCAGAAAAATCCCTTATTTTATAAACGCAGGAGATATTAAGACCGGCGATCAAATTTCAAAGCTTGGCGAATTCTATGCAAAAGCATATTTTGAAAAGGTTGGAAACCGCCGCACTGTTCTTTACGGACCGGCATATAAAGGTATTCCGATTGCGGTGTCAGTTGCCTGTGCGCTTTCAAAAGAAGGTCTTGATGTGCCGTTCTTTTTTAACCGTAAGGAAGAAAAGGACCACGGCGAAGGTGGTGTGTTTGTCGGTTATAAGCCGCAAGAAGGTGAAGAAATCGTTATCGTTGAAGATGTTATAACCGCAGGTACTGCTATTCGTGAAAGTATGGCTATTCTTTCAGGCCTTAAAAACACAAAAGTAGCTGCAACATTCGTTATGGTTGACCGTAAAGAAAAAGGACAAACCGAAAAATCTGCTATGGCAGAGGTGGGTGAAGAGTACGGTTTCCCAGTGTATTCGGTAGTGGATGTTTATGATATTATCGAATATTTAGAAGAAGATGAAGCCAACCACGAAAATGTTGAACGCATTAAAAATTACCTTGCAATTAATGGTGCTAAAGAATAATTAACTTCTTTAAAGGAGAAATATATGAGAAGCGTTATCGATATTTTGGATTTTACTGTTAAGGAGCTTGATGAGCTTATCGCAACTGCCCTTGACATTATTGACAATCCCAAAAAATATGCGCACATTTGCGACGGCAAAAAATTGGCTACGCTATTTTTCGAACCGTCTACACGAACAAGACTTAGCTTTGAGGCTGCTATGTATGAGCTTGGTGGTAATGTGCTCGGATTTTCTGAAGCAAACAGTTCATCCGCTGCTAAGGGTGAAAGCATTGCCGATACTGCAAAAACAGTAAGCTGTTATGCCGATATTATTGCTATGCGCCATCCCAAAGAGGGTGCGGCTTATGTTGCTGCACAAAACGCAAGTATTCCGGTAATTAATGCAGGCGATGGTGGACATTGTCATCCAACACAAACACTTGCCGACTTGCTTACTATTCGTAGAGAGAAGGGAAGATTTGATAGTCTTACGGTAGGTCTTTGCGGTGACTTAAAGTTTGGCAGAACAGTACATTCACTTATAAATGCTCTAAGCCGTTATAGCAACATGAAGTTTGTACTAATTTCTCCTGAAGAACTAAAATTACCAAGTTATGTTAAAAAGGATGTTCTGCAAAAAAATAATATTCCGTATGAACAAACTACCGATTTAGAAGCTGCAATGCCAAACCTTGATATTTTATATATGACTCGTGTTCAGCGTGAGCGCTTCTTTAACGAAGAGGATTATTTGGGTCTTAAAGACAGTTATATACTGACTCCCGATAAGCTTAAAAACGCAAAGGCGGATTTATCAATACTTCATCCGCTACCGCGTGTTAATGAGATAAGCGTAGCAATAGATAATGACCCACGCGCGTGTTACTTTAAGCAGGTGCTTAACGGCAAATATATGCGTATGGCACTCATACTTAAACTACTTAAGGAGGCAGGAACAATATGAATATAGATTCTATACAAAACGGCGTTGTAATCGACCATATTACTGCAGGACTTGGTATGCGATTATACGAATTATTAGACCTCGCCTCGCTTGATGCCTCAATAGCGCTTATTAAAAATGTAAATAGCAAAAAAATGGGTAAAAAAGATATTATAAAAATCGATGCTAATATCGAACTTAATCTTGATGTTATCGGTTTTGTTGATCCTGACGCCACTGTTAATATTATTAAAGACGGTGTTTTGGTTGATAAGCGTTGTATTGATATGCCGCAAACATTAACTAACGTTATAAAATGTAAAAATCCAAGATGCATAACCTCTTGCGAGCAAGAGCTTGATCATATTTTTAAACTTACCGATAAAGAGGGTAAGGTTTACCGTTGTATTTATTGCGAAACTAAGGCCTAAAATTTTCAAAAAATTTTGGTCAATTTAATACGACAAAATTCAAGTTTGCTTCTTGACAGTTTTTTTGCAAAATGATATACTGTTATCGTACTTTTTAGTACCAATCTTTATGACTGACGGAAACATTTGTGGAGCACCACGAAGGAATAAAGATTGCTATATTTAGCCGACCGTCTGGGCACACTTGAAATTCTTTATTCAAGTGCGCCCTTTTATGTTTTTTTGGAGGTTGTATAATGAAAAAAGTTGGAATTATAATGGGTAGCGATAGTGATTTGCCAATCATTAAAAAAGCTACCGATATGCTAAAATCACTTGAAATACCGTTTGAGGTACATATATATTCTGCACACCGTACACCAGTTGAGGCACGCGACTTCGCTGTTTCTGCTCGTGAAAACGGCTTTGGTGTTCTTATTGCGGCGGCAGGTATGGCGGCGCACCTTGCAGGCGCGATTGCGGCAAACACAACACTGCCGGTAATTGGTATTCCTTGTAAGTCAAGTGTACTTGACGGTATGGATGCACTACTTTCTACCGTTCAGATGCCTACCGGTATTCCTGTTGCTACAGTAGCAATAAATGGTGGAGCAAATGCGGCTTTACTTGCAGCGCAAATTATCGCTGTTGAAGATAAAGAGTTAGCAGCTAGACTTGATGCAAAACGCGCAAGTGATGCGGCAACGGTGATTCAAAAAGATAGCACCGTAATGGAAAATTTGTAATTTATTTTAAAGGAGTAATATATTATGGAAAACAAACTTTTGTACACAGGAAAAACTAAAAACGTTTATGCACTTGAAAACGGCAACTGCCTTTTAAAGTTCAAGGACGACTGCACCGGAAAAGACGGTGTGTTTGATCCAGGCGAGAATTCTGTAGGTCTTACGATTGATGGTGTTGGCGACGTTAATCTTCGTATGTCAATTTACTTCTTTGAAAAAATTAATAAGGCTGGCATATTCACTCATTATGTTAGTGCAAATCTTGAAGATACCACAATGGAAGTTCTTCCTGCAAAGGTATTCGGTCACGGCCTTGAAGTTATCTGCCGTTATAAAGCAGTGGGTAGTTTTATTCGTCGTTATGGCGATTACATTGAAGAGGGCGCCGACCTTCCTGCATACGTTGAAATGACCTTCAAGAACGACGCAAAGGGTGATCCGCTTGTAATTAAGGATGCTCTTGTTGCACTTGGTGTTATGACCGACAAGCAGTATGAAGATATTAAGGATATGACACAAAAAATCACAAAGATTGTTGCTGATGATCTTAAAGAAAAGGGTCTTGACCTTTATGACATTAAGTTTGAGTTTGGTTATGCACCAAATGGTGATGTAATGCTCATTGACGAAATCGCTTCAGGTAATATGCGTGTTTATAAGGATGGCGAGTATATCGATCCTATGACACTTTCAAAACTCTTTTTCGCTTAATTTTAGCTCAAAGAAAGTAGGTCACTATGGGCGGTTTTTTTGGAATTGCTTCAAAAAATGACTGTATGATGGATGTGTTTTTTGGTGTGGATTATCATTCACACCTTGGCACCCGTCGTGGCGGTCTTGCTGCATTTGACAGCGAAATCGGTCTGCAGCGAAAAATACATAATATTGAAAATTCGCCCTTCAGAACAAAGTTTGAAAAAATCTTTGAAGAAATGAAGGGCACTTCGGCTATTGGTTGCATTAGTGATACCGATCCTCAGCCAATGCTTATTCGCTCAAAATTTGGTACTTATGCCATTTGCACCGTAGGTCTTATCAATAACGTCGATGAACTTATTGATAAGTGCCTTGCTCAAACAGGTGTGTATTTTGACGCAATGACAGGAGGCAGAGTTAACACAACAGAGCTTGTAGCGGCACTTGTTAACCAAAAAGATACCTTTGTAGATGGTATTAAATATGCGCAGGAACAAATTGACGGTACAATGTCAATATTGATTTTGACAAGCAAGGGTGCAATTATTGCCGCGCGTGATAAGCTTGGCAGAATACCTGTGCTTATTGGTAAAAATGAAGATGGATATGCCGTAACCTTTGAGTCTTTTGCTTATCAAAAGCTTGGTTACATAGACGAAAAGGAACTTGGCCCGGGCGAAATTGTTAAAATTACTCCCGATGGTATAAGGCAATTAGCTGAACCGGGTAATAAAAAACGCATTTGTTCATTCCTTTGGAGTTATTATGGTTATCCTACCTCTACTTATGAAGGTGTAAATGTTGAAGCAATGCGTTGCCGTAACGGTGAAATTATGGCTGAAGCCGACCGTAAAAACGGTGTTGCACAAGACGTTGATTATGTAGGTGGTGTGCCGGATTCTGGTATTCCGCACGCAATTGGCTATTCAAATGAGAGTGGGAAAAAATACGCACGTGCATTTATAAAATACACACCAACCTGGGCTCGCAGTTTTACCCCTGCTAAGCAGACAGAACGCAACAAGGTTGCTCGTATGAAGCAAATACCTGTGCATGATTTTATCGTTGATAAAAATCTTTTGTTTGTAGATGACTCTATTGTTCGCGGTACACAGCTTAAAGAAACGGTAGATTTTCTTTATGAAAACGGCGCAAAGGCAGTTCATATGCGTTCTGCTTGTCCACCAATTATGTACGGATGTAAATATCTTAACTTTTCACGTTCCACAAGCGATATGGAGCTTATTGCCCGACGTGTTATTATGGAGCTTGAGGGTGAGGAAGGGTTTAACCATATTGAAGAATATTCAAATGGCGAAACCGAGCGCGGCAAGGCACTTCGAAAAACAATATGCGAAAAGTTTAATTTTGCATCACTTGAATTCCAATCATTAGTGGGAATAATCAAGGCAATCGGTCTTGATGAAAATGACCTTTGCACTTACTGTTGGAACGGAAAGGAATAAATTATGCATAATAATTCTAAATCAGAAGCATACGCTGCTGCGGGCGTTGATATTACCGCAGGCTATAAATCGGTTGAGCTTATGAAAGCCCATATAGCGCGCACTAAAAATGCCGGTTGCTTTGATGATCTTGGTGGTTTTGGCGGCTGTTTTGGTCTGCCTACAGGCTATGATGAGCCAGTTTTAGTAAGTGGTACTGACGGTTGCGGTACCAAGGTTAAGCTTGCTATTTTAATGGACAAGCACGATACCATTGGCATAGATGCAGTTGCTATGTGTGTAAATGATATAATTTGTTGCGGTGCAAAGCCACTATTCTTTCTTGATTATATTGCATGTGGTAAAAATGTACCCGAAAAGATTGCTTCAATAGTAAGCGGTGTTTGTGAGGGTTGTGTACAGTCTGGTGCGGCTTTAATAGGCGGTGAAACGGCAGAACACCCCGGTATGATGCCTGTGGAAGACTATGATCTTGCGGGTTTTGCAGTTGGAATTGTTGATAAGAAAAAAATTCTCGATAATAAAAGTGTAAAAGTTGGCGATACGGTTATCGCTCTTGCTTCAAGTGGCGTTCACTCTAATGGTTTTTCGCTTGTTCGAAAGGTTTTTGATATTGAGAATTGCGACCTTACCGCTTACAAGGATGAGCTCCAAGGTAAAACATTGGGTGAAACATTACTTACACCAACCAAAATTTATGTTAAATCAGTTCTTGCATTGCTTGAACAAATTAACGTTCACGCTATTTCTCATATCACAGGCGGCGGATTCTATGAAAATATTCCAAGAAGTCTACCAAAAGGTTATTCTGTAAAGGTTGATAAAGCTTCGCTTAAAATTCTTCCTATATTCGACCTTATTCAAAAGGTTGGTGGTATTTCCGAGCGTGATATGTTTAACACCTACAATATGGGTGTTGGTATGAGTATTGTTGTAGCTGCAGAAGACACCGACAAAGCACTTGAAATTTTAAAAGCTAATGGCGAAGATGCTTATGTTATCGGTTCGGTTATAGAAAGTGACGAGGGTGTTATCATTGAGTAATGCTAAAAATATTGTAGTTCTCGTTTCAGGTGGCGGCACAAATTTGCAAGCACTTATTGATGCCGAGGCTCGTGGTGAGCTCGGGCCTGGCAAAATAAGCTGTGTTATTTCGTCTAAAGCCGATGCTTATGCACTTACACGTGCCCAAAATAATGGCATTAAAACACGTGTGCTTGTTAGAAAAGATTATTGTGATATAGCTTCTTATAGCAAGGCTATGCGCGATGCCTTAATAGAAGAAAAAGCAGACGTTGTTGTATATGCGGGCTTTATGACTATACTTGATGAAAATGTTTGTGATGCTTTTGCAAACAAAATGGTAAACGTTCATCCGGCACTTATACCGTCGTTTTGCGGTAAGGGATATTATGGTTTACATGTTCACGAGGAAGCTCTTAAAAAAGGTGTAAAGGTGTCTGGTGCTACCGTTCACTTTGTAACGGCCGAATGTGACGCGGGCCCTATAATACTTCAAAAGGCTGTTGAAGTGTTAGATAATGATACACCCGAAACGCTACAAAAGCGAATTATGGAGCAAGCCGAATGGAAGATATTGCCTCAGGCTGTAAAACTCCTTTGCGAAGATAAAATTATTATTAAAGACGGTAAAACATTTATAAAAAATTAGGGAGAATTTTTGATATGGAAATTAAAACTCTTGAAAACGAACTGAATTCTTTAGCATATCACGGTAGAGGTATCATAATTGGCAAAAGCGCTGACGGTAAAAAGGCGATTACCGCTTACTTTATTATGGGTAGAAGCGAAAACAGCCGCAACCGTATTTTTGTAGAAGATGGTGAGGGTATCAGAACACAGGCATTTGATGAATCAAAAATGACTGATCCTCATCTCATCATATATGCGCCAGTTCGTGTGCTCGGTAACAAAACAATAGTTACAAACGGTGACCAAACCGATACAATTTACGAACTTATGGATAAGCAGATGACCTTTGAGCAGGCACTTCGTACCCGCGAGTTCGAGGATGATGCGCCTAACTTTACACCCCGTATTTCAGGCATTATTCGTCTTGAAAAGGGCGATATGAACTATGCAATGTCGATACTTAAATCGGCTGATGGCGACGGCAGCTCTTGCCAAAGATATAATTTTGCATATTCAAATCCACTTGCCGGTAAAGCAAAGTTTATTCATACTTATAAGTGTGACGGTAATCCACTTCCAAGCTTTGAGGGCGAGCCCAAAACACTTGAACTTCCCGATGTAGATATTGATTCACTTACCGATATTATTTGGAATAACCTTAATGAAGACAACAAGGTTTCTTTGTTTGTAAGATACATTGATTTAGCAACAGGTGAGTATGAATCACGAATTGTCAACAAGAATGTATAAGGAGTATTGAAATGAAAGAGTTTGAACTTAAATACGGATGTAATCCTAATCAAAAACCGTCAAAAATTTATATGAAGGACGGTAGCGAATTACCAATTGAAATTTTATGTGGCAGACCGGGTTATATCAACTTTCTTGATGCATTTAACTCGTGGCAGCTCGTAAAAGAACTCAAAGAGGCTTTAGGATTGCCTGCTGTTACTTCTTTTAAGCACGTAAGCCCCACATCAGCTGCTGTTGGTGTACCTCTTTCAGATAAGCTTAAAAAAGCATGCTTTGTTGATGATATTGAAGGTCTTGACGAATCTCCGCTTGCTTGTGCTTATGCTCGTGCACGCGGTACCGACCGTATGTGTTCATTTGGTGACTGGGTAGCGCTTTCTGATGTTTGTGACGTTACCACGGCAAAAATGATTAAACGTGAGGTTTCTGACGGTGTTATGGCACCGGGTTATGAGCCTGAAGCACTTGAAATTTTAAAATCTAAAAGAAACGGCAACTATAATATTGTTAAAATTGATCCTGATTATACTCCTGAAGTTCAGGAAACCAAGCAGGTATTTGGTATTACCTTTGAGCAGGGTAGAAATAACTTTGAGATCAACCGCGAATTACTTTCGAATATTGTTACCGATAACAAGAATTTACCCGAAAGCGCGGTTCGCGATCTTATCATTGCGCTTATTACACTTAAATATACACAGTCTAATTCAGTTTGCTATGCAGTTGACGGACAGGCAATAGGCGTTGGTGCCGGTCAACAATCACGTATACATTGTACCCGTCTTGCAGGAACAAAGGCTGACACGTGGTTTCTTAGACAGCACGACAAGGTGCTTAATCTTCCTTTTAAAGATACTCTTGGTCGCCCCGATCGCGATAATGTTATTGATGGTTATATCAATCAAAACGAAGAAGATGTATGCGCTGACGGTAATTGGCAGAAATACTTTACTGTACAGCCCGAACCTTTTACTATTGAAGAGCAAAAGGCATATCTTGCTACAATCGATGGCGTAGCACTTGGTTCTGATGCATTTTTCCCATTTGATGATAACATTGAGCGTGCAAAACGTAGCGGTGTTAAATACATCGCAGAGCCGGGTGGTTCTATTCGTGATGACGTAGTAATTGATTGCTGTAACAAGTATGGTATTGCAATGGCATTTACCGATATGCGTTTATTCCATCATTAATTAGATTCTTTTAAGGTGTATATATGAAAATTTTAGTTGTAGGTGGCGGCGGCAGAGAACACGCCATCATTAAAAAGTTGAAAGAAAATGAAACAGTAGAGCAAATTTTTGCCTTACCAGGTAACGGTGGTATTGCGGCCGATGCAACTTGCGTTAATATTGCTGCTACCGACATTGAAGGTATTGTAGATTTTGCGGTTAATAATAAGATAGATTATGCTGTTGTAGCACCCGATGATCCGTTGGTGCTTGGTTGTGTTGATGCTTTAAACGAAAAAGGTATTTTATGCTTTGGTCCTAACAAAGCGGCCGCTATTATTGAAGGCAGTAAGGTTTTTTCAAAAAATCTTATGAAAAAATACGGTATTCCAACCGCTGAATATGAGGTGTTTGACGATGCCGATAAGGCGCTTCAATATTTAGAAACTGCACCAATTCCTACAGTTATAAAGGCTGACGGTTTAGCACTTGGTAAAGGTGTTATTATTGCAATGACTCGTGATGAGGCGCGTGATGCCGTTATATCTATTATGCAGGATAAGCAGTTTGGCAAAAGCGGCGATAATATAGTTATCGAGGAATTCCTTACAGGTCCCGAAGTATCTGTGCTCTCATTTACCGACGGCAATGTTGTGGTTCCAATGATTTCATCGATGGACCATAAAAGAGCTGGAGATAATGATACAGGCCTTAATACCGGTGGTATGGGTACGGTTGCGCCAAATCCATATTATACCGATGCTGTTGCTGAAGATTGTATGCAAAAAATCTTTTTACCAACCATTCGTGCTATGAAGGCGGAGGGTAGAACCTTTAAGGGTTGCCTGTATTTTGGCCTAATGCTTACCCCCAACGGCCCTAAAGTTATTGAATACAACTGTCGTTTTGGCGATCCCGAAACACAGGTTGTTTTACCGTTACTTGAAAGCGATTTACTCACCGTAATGCAAGCAGTTACTAATGAAACACTCGCTGATACCGAGGTAAAATTCAGCAAAAAGCACGCTTGTTGTGTAATTATGGCGTCAAAAGGATATCCGTCAAGCTACGAAAAAGGATATGAAATAACTATTCCAAGCAATTTGCTTAATAGTACCTATGTTGCAGGTGCTTCTTTAAAAGCAGGTAAATTACTTACAAGCGGTGGGCGTGTGCTTGGTGTAACTTCGGTTGCCAATACACTCAAAGATGCCATAGATGCATCATATAAAAAGGTAGAGAATATTAAGTTTGACAATCGCTATTATCGTAATGATATAGGCCAAAAAGCTTTGAAAGCAGGGGAGGAAAAGTAATGGTTTATAGAGTATACGTAGAAAAGAAAAAAGAACTTGCTAACGAAGCAAAAGGTTTATTAAATGAAGCTAAAAATCTACTCGGTATAGCCAACCTTACCGATGTTAGAATTTTTAATCGATATGATGCTGAAAATATCACCGAAGAGCTTTTTAATTATTCAATCGGTACTGTATTTTCAGAACCACAACTTGATATCGCTACAAGTGAAATTGAAACAGGGGACGCTACTGTTTTTGCGGTAGAATTTTTGCCGGGTCAGTTTGATCAGCGTGCTGATTCAGCAGCGCAATGTATTCAGATTATCTCACAGGGCGATCGTCCTGTTATTCGCTCGGCAAAGGTTTATGCGCTTTACGGTAGCCTTACCGATGCCGATGTTGCTGAAATTAAAAAGTATGTTATCAACCCCGTCGAAGCTCGTGAAGCTGATATGGCCTTGCCGGAAACATTGGTAACAAAGTTTGAAATACCAACGAGTGTAAAAACACTTGACGGGTTTTTAGCGCTTGATCGTGCAGGTCTTGAAACGTTTGTTAAAGATATGGGTCTTGCAATGGATACTGACGATATTGCATTCTGTCAAAATTACTTTAAGACAGAGGGCAGAGAGCCAACCATTACCGAAATTCGTATGATAGACACATATTGGTCTGACCACTGCCGTCACACTACTTTCTTAACTGTTATTGACGACGTTAAGTTTGAGGACGAGCTTTTGCAAAGCGTTTATGACGAATACATTGAAGTTCGTAAAGAGCTTGGTCGCACAAAGCCAATTTGCCTTATGGATATTGCAACTGTTGCTGTGAAATATTTAAAAGAGCACGGCAAACTTGAA
The DNA here is from genome assembly GCA_045604765.1 of Acutalibacteraceae bacterium. Classification (GTDB taxonomy): domain Bacteria; phylum Bacillota; class Clostridia; order Oscillospirales; family Acutalibacteraceae; genus UBA737. The sequence goes on from JAZUOS010000052.1 coordinate 29,114, forward strand.
AAGCTTGACGAATCAGAAGAAATTAATGCTTGCACAGTTAAAATCAACGTTGATGTTGACGGTGTAAGCGAGCCGTGGCTACTTCTATTTAAAAACGAGACACATAATCACCCAACCGAAATCGAGCCTTTTGGCGGTGCCGCTACATGTATTGGTGGTGCTATTCGTGACCCGCTTTCTGGTCGTGCGTATGTTTACGGCGCTATGCGTGTAACAGGTGCTGCTGATCCAACAGTTCCCGTAAGTGAAACAATCCCCGGTAAATTGCCACAGCGTAAGATTGTTACAACAGCTGCTGCGGGTTATTCGTCATACGGTAACCAAATAGGACTTGCAACCGGTATTGTAGACGAAATTTATCACCCTGGCTATGCTGCAAAGCGTATGGAAATCGGTGCTGTTATTGCGGCAGCTCCCGCTGAAAATGTACGTCGCGAAGTGCCAAGTCCCGGTGACGTTGTTATTCTTTTGGGCGGCAGCACAGGTCGTGATGGTATCGGCGGTGCAACGGGTTCATCAAAAGCACATACAGCACAGTCGGTTGAAACCTGTGGTGCTGAGGTTCAAAAGGGTAATGCTCCCGAAGAGCGCAAATTACAGCGTTTGTTCCGTAATAAAACCGCTACACAAATGATTAAGCGTTGTAATGACTTTGGTGCAGGCGGTGTATCAGTTGCTATCGGCGAGCTTGCTGACGGTCTTGAAATTAATCTTAACGCTGTTCCGAAAAAATATGAAGGTCTTGACGGAACCGAAATTGCTATTAGTGAATCACAGGAACGTATGGCGGTTGTTATTGAGCCTCACAACGTAGATGCTTTTTTAGCTCTTGCAGCGGAGGAAAACCTACAAGCTTGTCCTGTTGCTGTAGTAAAGGAAGAACCACGTCTTGTTATGAACTGGAACGGTCAAAAAATTGTTGATATTAGCCGTGAATTTTTAAATTCAAACGGTGCTGATAAGCATATTGTAATCACTCCGGAAGCGCCTAAGGCATTTGGTGGTCCTGTTGACGGTGGTTTTAGCGAAAACTACAAAAAGATTGCTGATGATCTTAATATGTGCTCAAAACGCGGTCTTTCAGAGCGTTTTGACTCTACAATAGGCGCAGGCACTGTTCTTATGCCATTTGGTGGTAAGCATCAGCTTACACCAATTCAGGCAATGGTACAAAAGATTTCGGTAGAGAAGAGGCATACCGATGATTGCTCGCTTATGTCTTGGGGCTATAACCCGTTTATTACAGAGCTTAGCCCATATCACGGAGCATATTTAGCGGTTGTTGAATCGGTTTCAAAACTTATTGCAACCGGCGCTAAGTTTGAAGATGTATATCTTACTTTCCAAGAGTATTTTGAAAAACCCGGTACCGATGGCAAACGTTGGGGCAAACCTTTAGCCGCTCTTCTTGGTGCGTTTAAAGCGCAAAAGGAATTAGGCATTGGTTCAATCGGCGGTAAAGACTCAATGAGTGGCTCATTTGAGGATTTAGACGTTCCTCCAACACTTGTTTCATTTGCTGTTACTACAGAAAAGATTAAGGACATTGTTTCTCCTGAATTTAAAAAGGCGTGTAATAAACTTTATTTACTTAGTCCTATTTATGACGAAGATACCGATTTACCAAATACTAAATCTCTTATTAACACATACAATAATGTTACTGAGCTTATGCGTTCAGGCAAGGTTGTATCTGCTTATACACCCGGTATTGGTGGTATTGCAGAAGCGGTTATGAAGATGTGCTTCGGTAACGGTCTAGGCTTTAAGTATGAGGATTATTTAAGCACAGCTAAAATTTTTGATTATTCTTACGGTGCATTTTTACTTGAAACTACCGAAGATATTGATGACGGTATTTTAATTGGTGCTGTTATCGACGATGGCAAGATCACCCTTGGTAGTGAAAGCGTTTGCATAAATGAATTGCTCGGTATTTATGAGGACAAATTAGAGTCGGTTTATAGCTGTAATATACCAGATCTTAAAACCCCAATGCAAAACTTTGAGTATAAGGCAAGTGAGTATCCTATACCCGCTATTAAGGTTGCAAAGCCAAAGGTGCTTATTCCTGCATTCCCGGGTACTAACTGTGAATTTGACAGTGCAAAGGCTATGCGTGATGCGGGTGCTGATCCTGAAATTATTGTTATTAAAAACCTTAGTGCTGCAGGAATTCAGTCAAGCATTGAAGAATTTGCAACTAAACTTAAAGATGCGCAAATGATATTTATTCCAGGCGGTTTCTCAGGCGGTGATGAGCCTGACGGTAGTGGTAAGTTTATTACTGCCTTTTTCCGTAACGCCGCTATTAAAGATGGAGTTACCGATCTACTCGATAATCGTGATGGTTTAATGTGCGGTATTTGTAACGGTTTCCAAGCACTTATTAAGCTTGGTCTTGTGCCTTACGGTAAGATAATTGACACAGATGAAAATTGTCCAACACTCACATTTAATACAATTGCACGTCACCAATCACGAATTGTTCGTACACGTGTTGCATCTAATAAGTCACCTTGGTTATCGCTCACCAATGTTGGTGATATCTACAATGTGCCGATTTCGCACGGTGAGGGTAGATTCTTGGCGAGTGAAGAGCTTATTAAAGAACTGGCTGCAAACGGTCAGATTGCCACACAGTACGTTGACCTTGCGGGGAATGCCACAAGTGACGTTCATTTTAATCCAAACAACTCAATGTACGCTATTGAAGGTATCACTTCACCAGACGGCCGTGTATTTGGTAAGATGGGTCACAGTGAACGTATTGGCGAAGGACTATATAAAAATGTTCTCGGCGAATATGATATTCGTATGTTTGAAGCAGCAGTTAAATACTTTAATTAATAATTTTATCGGAGGTAAATAAAATGGCTTATTTATCTGATATTGAAATTGCACAGCAGTGCCAAATGCAACCTATAACCGAAATTGCTAAAAAAGCAAAGGTTGATGAAAAATATATTGAGCAGTATGGTAAGTACAAGGCAAAAATCGATTTATCACTACTTAACGAAACAAATCGCAAAGATGGTAAATTGGTTCTTGTAACGGCAATTACACCTACACCGGCAGGTGAGGGCAAGACCACCACAACAATCGGTCTTGCTGATGGACTTGCTCGCATTGGTAAAGACGTTACTGTTGCTTTGCGTGAGCCATCTTTAGGCCCTGTTTTTGGCGTGAAAGGTGGTGCAGCAGGTGGTGGCTATGCACAGGTAGTGCCTATGGAAGATATAAATCTTCACTTTACGGGTGATTTTCACGCAATAGGCGCTGCAAACAACCTTCTTGCCGCTATGCTTGATAATCATATTCAACAGGGAAATGCGTTGGGTATTGACGTTCGTAAAATCACTTGGAAACGTTGTGTTGATATGAACGACCGTCAGTTCCGTTTTATAGTAGACGGTATGGGTGGCAAAGCAAACGGCGTTCCTCGTGAAGACGGTTTTGATATTACCGTTGCAAGTGAGATTATGGCAGTGTTCTGCTTAGCAAGCTCTATAACCGACCTTAAAGAACGTTTGTCGAGAATAATAGTTGGGTATACCTATGATGACAAACCGGTCACAGCGGGCGATTTAAAGGCTGTTGGCGCTATGACAGCACTTCTTAAGGATGCTATCAAGCCAAATCTTGTTCAAACGCTTGAAGGTACACCCGCATTTGTGCACGGCGGACCATTTGCAAACATAGCTCACGGTTGCAACTCTGTAATGGCTACTAAGCTTGCACTTAAGATGGGTGACTATGCTATTACCGAGGCAGGCTTTGGCGCTGATTTGGGTGCTGAGAAATTCCTTGATATTAAGTGTCGTATGGCAGGGCTTACACCCGATGCTGTTGTAGTGGTTGCCACAGTTCGTGCACTTAAAATGCACGGTGGTCTTAATAAAAAATCACTTGATATCGAAGATTTAGTAGCGCTCGAAAAGGGTATACCTAATCTTTTGCGTCATGTATCTAACATTAAAAATGTTTATAAACTTCCTTGCGTTGTTGCCGTTAACCGTTTCCCGACCGATACCGATAATGAAATTGACTTTATTATTGCTAAATGTAAAGAACTTGGTGTAAATACTGTTCTTTCTACCGTTTGGGCTGAAGGCGGCAAAGGCGGAGAGGCACTAGCACGTGAAGTTGTTCGTCTTTGCGAAGAAGAAAAGGGTGACTTTACTTTCTCATATGAGCTTGAAGGCACTATTGAAGAAAAAATTGAAGCTATTGTTAAAAAAGTTTACGGCGGTGACGGTATTGCAATACTACCAAGCGCTAAAAAACAAATTGCTCAACTTACCGAGCTTGGCTTTGACAGGCTACCGATTTGTGTTGCAAAAACACAATATAGCTTTTCCGATGATCCAACAAAGCTTGGCGCACCCGAAAACTTTACTGTAACTATTAAAAACGTTAAGGTATCTGCAGGCGCAGGATTTATTGTCGTACTTACTGGTGATATCCTTACAATGCCCGGTCTTCCCAAAGCGCCGGCTGCAGAGCGCATTGACGTTGATGAAAACGGCAAAATTAGCGGTTTATTCTAATTGCTTATATAATTTAATGCCTATTACAAAATACTGTAATAGGCATTTTTATTGTTGTTTTTAAAAAAATATTATGTTAAAATTATTTTGGTGATTTTATGTATGATATTTTACTTTTTGATTTAGACGGAACCTTAACTGATCCCGGTGAAGGAATTACAAATTCTGTGGCTTATGCGTTAAACAAATTTGGCATTACAGTTGAAGATAGAAAAGAATTGTATAACTTTATTGGTCCACCACTTATAGATTCTTTTATGAAGTATTATGATCTTAATTACGAGGACGGACTAAAAGCGGTAGAATACTACCGAGAATATTTTAGTGTTACCGGTATTTTTGAAAACACAATGTTTGACGGTATTCCAGAACTTTTAGAAAAGATTAAAAATTCAGGGCGTATAATTTCACTTGCAACATCAAAGCCGGAGCAATATGCTGTTCGTATTTTAGAGCATTTTGACCTAACAAAATATTTTGATTTTATTGGTGCAGCAACAATGGACGAAACCCGTTCAAAAAAAGCAGATGTTATTAAATATACGCTTGATAGTTTAGGTGTTGTTGATATATCTAAGGTTGTAATGATTGGTGACCGACACCACGATATAGAAGGTGCAAACCAGAATGGGCTTAATTCAATAGGCGTTTTATTCGGCTATGGTGACCGTCAAGAGCTTGAAACGGCTGGTGCCACCTACATTGCCGAAAGTATCAGTGATATAATGAACTATATATAATCAACCAATATTTTTGATTTTATGTACTAAACTAAAAACTCCCGTTTTGACGGGAGTTTTTAAATTTATAATAGCTCTATTTCACCTAAAACTGTGTTTGTTATATAATCGCCCTTAAAACTGCGTAGCGTGTCCATATGTGGCTGCTTAATATGTATTTGTTGGTGTTCTTTAGATTCCCATTGCTCAATAAGCAAAAGCTCGTTAGGGTCTTTTTCTGACAAATAATAATCATATCTTATACAGCCGTCTTCAGCGCGTATTGCTTCTATTACACCGGTTTCTTTAACCTTTTTAATAAAAGCCTCGCGTTTTTGCGGCAAACAGTCAAATTTCACATATATTGTGTACATAAATTATTCCTTTAAAATAAATTAAATTGCACCAAAGATAAACTTGCAAACAAATAGCAGTGCAATAACCGTTACGGCAATATCTTTCTTAGTGTATTTGCCGGTAAACAAGATTATGAGAACATAAGAAATTGCACCGATTCCGATTCCGTTTGCAATAGAATAGGTGAGTGGCATCATTACAAGTGTTAAAAATGCAGGAACTGCACTGCGCATATTTTCCATATCAACCTTAGAGAAGTTTTTGAGCATTAAAACGCCTACAAAAATAAGTGCAGGTGCTGTAGCAGCTGCAGGAACAATGCTGGCTATAGGAGATAAGAATAAGCAAAGCGCAAAGCAAATTGATGTTACAAGACTTGTAAGACCTGTTCTGCCGCCCGCTGCAACACCTGAAGCGCATTCGACAAAGGTTGTAACGGTTGATGTACCGCAAACCGCGCCCGAAAGGGTGGCGATTGAGTCGCACGCCATAGATTTATCAATATCAATTGGGTCACCGTTTTCGTCAAGCATATTTGCTTCTGATGCTGCGCCGTAAAGTGTACCTATTGTATCAAACATATCAACCATACAGAAGGTAACGATAAGCATAATAACTGAGAATATGCTACCAATCATTTCGCCCGAAAAAGCGTTCTTCCAAGATTCTGGGGTAAATACTGCTGTTATACCAATTTCAGCAAAATCCTTAAATGGCGCGGTTATAGAGCTAAAGTCAAATTGCGGTAACTGCCAAGTTGCAAGATAATAGATAACGGTAGTTGCCAATATTCCTAAAAGTACGGAGCCTTTAACCTTAAGCTTAGAAAGTACTGCAATAATAATAAATCCTACAAGAGCAATTATTGCAGGGGCAATTTCAGCCCACTTAGCGCCGTTAATTTTAACAAACTGAACAAGTGTGTATTGATTTGCCTGAATAATTCCAACATTTTGGAAGCCGATAAATGCTATAAAAAGACCTATGCCTGCCGGAATTGCTTTTTTAATGCATTCGGGCATTGCCTTGGCAATATAGCTTCTGGCACCTGTTACCGATAATAGCAAGAAAACAATACCTGAAATAAGTATTATAACAAGTCCAGCTTGATAGCCTTTAATTACATCGCCGCCGTTAATAATTTGGGGCAATACAAAGGATGTAAAAAAGAAGGAATTAAGTCCCATACCACAAGCTTGCGCAAAAGGTAGCTTTGCATATAAGGCGTAAAGCATAGTACCAATTACCGCCGCTATGATTGATGCGATGTAAACAGCGTTCCAAATTTTTGGCACACCCGGTACATCAAAACTAAAACCAACAATTTGATTTGGATTAACAACAATTATGTATGCCATAGCAAAAAATGTTGTAAGACCGGCAATGATTTCAGTTTTTACTGTAGAGCCACGCTCTGAGATTTTGAAAAATTTGTCCAAATAAATCTCTCCCTTTTTTTAAAATAAGTATATCAATGTATACTATTTATAATTATATATTTTTCGACAAAAAACGCAAGTTTTTTGTAATATTTAATGCTCAAAATTTTAAATTTTATTATGCTGAAAAATACAATAATATGCACAAAAAGTCCAATGAGCTTTTATAGAAATATTTTTATTTTTATGTTATACTTTAAATCAAGAGGTGAAAGCGATGAAGTACGATTCTTTAAAAGAATATATGTTAAATTTATCTAAAATTTTATGGGCAAAGCCATATGGAGATTTTGAACATCCTTGTATTGTTGTAACAGGTAACAGTAGTTATCCGTCACAACTTTGGGACTGGGGTAATTGGGTAAATAATATTGCTTTACGCCAGATTGCTACTTATCAAAATAAGCAGGATGAATTGCTACCGTACGAAAAAGGTTCGGTAATGAACTTTTTAAATGAGCAAAAGGACGACGGCAGCATTGAAATTGTAATTTTTGCTGATAAAACGAAAAACTTCTGTAATTTTGTTCCGCATAAAAATATACATAAACCCGTTCTTGCGCAACACGTTGCTTTTATCAATAAATATAATCCCGACAAAGAGTGGGCAAAAGAAATTTTCCCAAAGCTTAAAGTATTTAACAGTTTTTATGAAAACAATGCTAAACATGAAAGCGGACTGTTTTATTTCTTTGATGATTTCGCTATCGGTGTAGATAATGACCCGTCAACCTTCTACCGCCCCGATAACAGCTCGGCTTCTATTTATATTAATAGTTTAATGTATATGGAACTCGGCGCAATGGCACACTTGGCTGATTTTATCGGCAATGCCGAAGATGCAAAATATTATAAAACAAGACAGCTTGAGCTTAAAAATGCAATAAACGAGCATTGCTATGACGAAAAGGATGGTACGTACTACAGTTGCGATATTAATCTTCGTCCTATTGATAAAGATGTTTGGCTTCACTCGGGCGCGCCAAGACATTATTCTACACTCATTCAACGTCTTGGCTGTTGGAGCAACTTTTTACCGCTTTGGGCCGGTATTCCTACTAATGAGCAAGCAGAAAGAATAGTTAAAGAAAACCTTTTAGATGAAAAAGGTTTTTGGGCACCATATGGAGTAAGAAGTCTTTCAAAATATGAAAAAATGTACCGCCTTGTAGGCACAGGTAATCCATCAAGCTGGCAGGGTGGCGTTTGGATACTTTCTAACTACTTTGTGTTTAAGGCGCTTGACCGATATGGTTATAAAGCCGAAGCAAAAGAGTTAGCTACAAAAACTCTTGACCTTTTAGCACTTGATTTTGAAAAGAACGGCGCTTTTCACGAATATTATGATCCTGAAACAGGTGAGGGCATTTTTAACAAAGGCTTTTCAAGCTGGAACCTACTCGGCTTTAATATGTTAGAATATCTTGACGGTAAAGACGTAATAGAAGAATTTTTTGTGTAAAAAATTATACACATATAAAAATCCCCTTGGAGAAATCCAAGGGGATAAATTATTTTGTAAACCTAATTACTTAGATTCCTTTATGGCGGCCTGAGCAGCAGCAAGACGAGCGATCGGCACACGGAATGGTGAGCATGATACATAATCAAGACCAATCTTGTGGCAGAACTCTACAGATACTGGGTCGCCACCGTGCTCACCGCAGATACCGCAGTGCATTGTAGGACGAACCTTCTTACCAAGAGTAACAGCCATATCCATAAGTTTACCTACACCGTTCTGGTCAAGCTTAGCAAATGGATCATTTTCATAAATCTTGCTGTCGTAGTAAGCTGTAAGGAACTTACCGGCGTCATCACGGCTGAAACCGAATGTCATCTGGGTAAGGTCGTTTGTACCAAAGCAGAAGAATTCAGCTTCGTTAGCAATTTCGTCAGCAGTAAGGCAAGCACGTGGAATTTCCATCATGGTACCTACTTCGTACTTAAGGTCAGCGCCTGCAGCAGCGATTTCAGCGTCAGCAGTAGCAACAACGATGTTCTTAACGAACTTCATTTCCTTAACTTCACCGGTAAGAGGAATCATAATTTCAGGAACAAGGTCCCAATCAGGATGAGCCTTCTTAACATTGATAGCTGCGCGAATAACAGCCTTTGTCTGCATAGCAGCAATTTCAGGATAGGTAACTGCCAAACGGCAACCACGGTGACCCATCATTGGGTTGAATTCGTGAAGGCCTGTAATGATATTCTTAATATCAGCAACAGTCTTGCCCTGAGCAGCAGCCAAAGCAGCGATGTCAGCTTCCTCGGTAGGAACGAACTCGTGTAGAGGTGGATCGAGGAAACGAATGGTAACTGGGCAGCCTTCAAGTGCTTCGTAAAGCTTTTCAAAGTCGCCTTGCTGATATGGGAGAATCTTGTCAAGAGCAGCTTCGCGTTCTTCAACTGTGTCAGCGCAAATCATTTCACGGAAAGCAGCAATTCTGTCAGCTTCAAAGAACATATGCTCGGTACGGCAAAGACCGATACCTTCAGCGCCCAATTCGCGAGCCTTTTTAGCATCAGCAGGTGTGTCAGCATTTGTACGAACCTTAAGAGTACGGAACTCGTCAGCCCAGTCCATAATACGACCAAATTCGCCTGCAATTTCAGCATCAACAGTTGGGATAATGCCATCATAAATGTTACCGGTAGAACCGTCAATAGAAATGAAGTCGCCTTCGTTGTATGTTTTGCCAGCAAGTGTGAACTTCTTGTTTTCTTCGTCCATAATGATGTCGCCGCAACCAGATACACAGCAAGTACCCATACCACGAGCAACAACGGCAGCGTGAGAAGTCATACCGCCACGAACTGTAAGAATACCCTGAGAAGCCTTCATACCTGTAATATCTTCAGGTGAAGTCTCAAGACGAACAAGAACAACCTTTTCACCACGTGCGTTCCAAGCCTCTGCATCTTCAGCAGTAAATACAACCTTACCGCAAGCAGCACCTGGAGAAGCGCCAAGACCCTTACCTGCAGGGGTAGCAGCCTTAAGAGCTTTAGCATCAAATTGTGGGTGGAGGAGTGTATCAAGGTTACGAGGATCGATCATAGCAACAGCCTGTTTCTTATCGATCATACCTTCGTCAACGAGGTCACAAGCAATCTTAAGAGCAGCCTTAGCTGTACGCTTACCGTTACGTGTCTGAAGCATATAGAGCTTACCGTCTTCTACGGTGAATTCCATATCCTGCATATCGCGGTAGTGGTCTTCAAGAATTGCACAAACCTTGTTAAATTCTTCGAAAGCAGCAGGGAATTTCTCTGCCATTTCTGCGATTGGCATTGGAGTACGAACACCTGCAACAACGTCTTCACCCTGAGCGTTGGTGAGGAATTCACCCATAAGACCAGGTTCACCTGTAGCTGGGTCACGTGTAAATGCAACACCTGTACCACAGTTGTCACCCATATTACCAAATGCCATCATCTGTACGTTAACAGCGGTACCCCAAGAATAAGGAATATCGTTGTCACGACGGTAAACGTTTGCACGGGGGTTGTCCCATGAACGGAAAACTGCTTCAACAGCGCCCATAAGCTGTTCCTTAGGATCGGTAGGGAAGTCCTTGCCAATCTTTGACTTGTATTCAGCCTTAAACTGTGTAGCAAGCTCTTTAAGATCTTCAGCAGTAAGCTCAACGTCTTGAGTTACGCCCTTTTCTTCCTTCATTTTGTCGATAAGCTCTTCAAAATATTTCTTACCAACTTCCATAACAACGTCAGAATACATTTGAATAAATCTTCTGTAGCAGTCATAAGCCCAACGAGCGTTACCACTCTTTGCAGCCATTGTTTCAACAACGTCTTCATTAAGACCAAGATTAAGAATGGTATCCATCATACCGGGCATAGAAGCGCGTGCACCTGAACGAACAGAAACGAGCAATGGATTTTCCTTGTCACCGAATTTTTTACCGGTGTTGCCTTCCATTTTGTCGATGTATTCCATAATTTGTGCCTGAATATCATCGTTAATCTTTCTGCCATCTTCGTAGTACTGTGTGCAAGCCTCAGTAGTAACAGTGAAACCCTGTGGAACAGGGAGACCGATTTTGGTCATTTCTGCAAGGTTAGCACCCTTACCGCCAAGAAGCTCACGCATTGATGCGTCGCCTTCGCTAAAAAGGTAAACATACTTGTGACTCATTGCGAATCAACCTCCTAATAATTTATGGATTTAAAATCCAATTTTAACATAATTATACCCATATCTACGGTATCTAAAAGATTATAACAAAAAACTTTGAAAAAATAAAGAGTTTTTTTACAAAAATTGTATTTTTAACAGTTTTTGTAAAAAAATTGTGTGTTAAAAACCTAAAAGTAGTAATTTTGCACTAAAAAACCGCTTATCTTGGTGATAAGCGGTAAAAATTATTTGTTTTTGAAATTCAAAATTCGTACAACCACGGGAGATAAAATAGCATTAGAGATGATTTCTAATGCGAAATTACCCATAGCGAGCGCCCAAAAAACTGCCATTCCTGAAACCGTCAGGCCAAGTGTTGATGCGATTTCGGTAGCGCTATCCATAAAGAAAATGTAGCATCCGAGTAAAAATACACCCGTATTTACTAAAGGACAGACGATTGCCGCCGCGAGCACAGCAAGATACATATTGAATTTTGACAGTAACTTGTATACAAGTCCTGCAGCAAGACCGCATAATGTACCTTTAAATAATACGGTTATAATAGTACCGGGTACGTCAAAGGCAAAAAATAATGCTGCGCCGCCTGAAAGTATTACAACCATACCAAATACAAAACCAAGCCAAGCGCCTACGGCTGTGCCGCACATTGCTGCGCCCAAAACTATAGGTATAAGTGCTACCGCAGTTGAAAAGGGTCCAAAAAATGTTGTGAAACTTCCAACTAATTGCAAAATAATAACTAAGGCAGTCATTATTGCGCCAAGAACAAGTTTCTGGGTTTGCTGTCTTTTGTTTGTCATAAAATTACCTCCGATACTGCCCATAGTGGTGCAGTTCATAAAATTTTGACATATATAAACTGAATTATCAGTTATGTCTGTGAATATGCATAAATTCCATATAGTTAATCCACGCGTGACGCGATAAAAAGTGAGTTGTTGGTGTCATACTGTAACCAACATTGCCGTTTAGTATTTTTTCACCGGGGACTAGGTAATGGTCACACTCTTGCAGGCCTACAAGTCCTAATTTCTCCCAAGCTTCACTTGCGGCAAGGCAACAGAGCTGTTCGCCTTTTTGGTCGGCCCAATAGTCAAGTTCCGCCGATGTTACACATACATTACGTGGAGCAATACTTGCCACAAGATAGTGTTGGTCAAAATCGGTGCCGTAATTTTGCTTGGCATATTTTAAATAATTTTTGCAAAACCAATAGGGGAATACAGTAGTAATTCTTTCGACTGTTTCACCTCTAAATTCTTTTTCTACCGCAAAATTGCCGTTAGCATCCGGAAGTCCCGAATTACCTCGTGAAAGTGTATCTCCGGCACAGCCTGCATTGTTGGATAGTGAAAAAGCAAATCTTTCATCTAACATACCTGTAACCAAGGCGGTTTTACCAAGTCTTGATTGACCTACAATAGCAATGTTTTTTTCATCAACACAATCTAATGTAAGAACATAGTCAAGAACACGCATATTAGCAAATGCCCAAAGACCAATTTTGCCGTAATCGGTATCGTTTGTTCTGCCGTTTGGAAAAACGAGAGGTGCAATACCGGTTGTAAAGTCATCGTCATCACTTGTGATTTCGGTATAGACAAAAATGATTAGGTTATATCCGTTTTCAACGATTTCTTCTTCGGGAACAAAGTTACCGGGGTATCTGCCTGCAATATGTAAAAATGTAGGGTGCTTTTCTCCGTCAGTGTGTAAAAACTGATGAATAGTGAAGGTATGACTACCATTGTTATTTGTAAGAGTAAAATCTACTGTTGAGTATATAACGTTACCTTTAGCCAGACGTCCATCTCTGCGTTTATAATTTGCAACTGACCATTCAAAATCATTTTTTGGTAAATATCCATAAACTTCACGTTGCATAATTTCAACCATTTCTTCACGTGATTTAAGCGGTGGAAGATTTCGATTTAAAAGTTCCTGTTTTAACATAAGAATTTCCTCCAATTATTTATTCAAATGTCTACGCATAAACTCCATATAATTATTCCAAGCATGACGTGACAAAAAATGCTTAGTTGGTGCCATAAAGAAGCCTACATTTCCATTAAGAAGTTTTTCGCCACTTGTAAGATAGTGGTCGCACTCCTCGATACCATTAAGACCTTTGTCTTCCCAAGCTTTTGCCGCTGCCATACAGCAAAGCTGCTGGCTTTTTTGGTCTGCCCAATAGTCGAGCTCGGCAGCATTTACACAAACTTTTCTTGGTGCAATGCTTGCCAAAACAAAATGTTGGTCAAAGTCGGTGCCATAATTTTGCTCGGTATATTTAAAATAATTTTTACAAAACCAAAATGGAAAATGATCACAAATGCGCCAAATAGTTTCGCCACGAAATTCTTGTTCAACGGCAAAATTGCCATCAGCATCCGGAAGACCAGAGCCGCCACGCGCTATGGCGTCACCTGCACAACCTGCGTTATTAGAGAAAACGTGTGAAAAACGTTCGTCCATCATACCGGTATAAAGTGCGGTTTTACCAAGGCGAGAGTGTCCAAGAATAGCAACGTTTTTTGGGTCGGTATTAGGTAGAGTAAGAGTATAATCAAGTACACGCATATTTGTAAATGCCCAAAGACCAATTTTGCCGCAATCGGTATCGTTTGTTCTGCCGTTTGGAAAAACAAGTGGCGCAATACCGGTTGTAAAGTCACCATTATCACTTGTTATGTCGGTATAGCAATATGTAATAATGTCAAATTCTTGTTCGGTAATTTCTTCGATAGGTAGATATTTGTCCGGCACACGTTTATCTATATTAATACAAATGATAACGGGGTGCGGTTTACCGTCTTGGTGTAAAAGGCGATGAACAGGGAAGGTATGGCTGCCGTACTCATTAGTAAGTGTAAAATCAACATAAGAATGAATTACATTGCCTTTATCATAACGAACCTCGATGTTTTTTGGCTCTGAAACTGACCAAGTGAAGTTATTTTTTGGCAGATAACCATATACTTCGCGCTGCATAATTTCAACCATTTCTTCGCGAGAACGAAGCTCGGGTAAATTGCGATTTAAAAGTTCTTGTTTCAACATGATAAGCACCTCAAATTATCTGTTTTTTTCATATGTTTCACGCAAACCGTCAAGCAATAGATTTGCGTTATAAATTATTTCATTTTTACAATGAATAATAATGTCTTTTGAAAGACCACCCGTAGCAACAATTGTTGGAATTTCGCCAAGTTCTTCTTGAATTCGGTCAAGAAGACCGTCAATCATTGCCGCAGTGCCGTAAATTAGACCGGATCGCATACAGTCAACGGTGTTTGTACTAATAACCGATTTTGGAGCAGTAATATCAATCGAGGGTAGTTGTGCTGTATTTTCTGTAAGAGCCTTGAGTGTAAGACGAACACCTGCTGAAATTACACCGCCTAAATATGCACCGTTTCGGTCTATTACACTTATTGTAGACGCTGTGCCCATATCAATAACAACACAGGGAAGCGTATATTCACTTATAGCACCAACTGCGCCGGCAACCAAGTCTGCGCCAAGCTGAGCTGGATTATCAATTTTAATGTTAAGACCTGTTTTAACACCGGGTCCTAATTCAAGTGGAACGATATTGCAAAGAAGTGATACAGCGTTGCACACAGCGCCACCCACCGAAGGCACAACCGAAGATATGATACAATCCTCAATTCGCGCGTGGTTTAAACCGTGCAACTCTAAAATGTTTTTAATTTCAACGGCATATTGGTCTGAGGTAGTTCCGTGCATTGTTGCAAGACGCGCAGTAAAGCACAAAACATCATTATCGTATGCACCAAGGGTGATATTTGTATTGCCTATGTCAATAGCAAGTAGCATAAATCAAATTCTCCTTTTAGCTTTTTCGCGTTAATTATATTATAATAAGGTGTAAAAATCAACTGAATTTAATAAAAAAGTTGACAAATCTTAATTTTATGTTATAATGTTAGACGCTAATTGAGATTTTGCTCAATTTTAGTTCCTTGCCCCGCGTAAAATACGTGGAGCCATCAGACCAGAAGGAGGTGCAACAAATGGCCAATAAGTATGAGGTAGCACTTGTTTTTTCAGTTGCTAACGGCGACGAAGCTGTAAATGCACTTAAAGAAAAGTTCAATGACCTTATCGCAAAAAACGGCACAGTTGAAAATGTTGACGAATGGGGTAAACGCAGACTTGCATATCCTATCAACGATGAAGCTGAAGGTTATTATGTTTTCACAACAATGACCTGCGAGCCGTCATTACCTGCAGAGCTTGAGCGTATTGCAGGCATTACCGAAGGCGTTCTTCGCATTATGGTAATAAGAAAGTAATGGAGGAATTTAGAAATGTTTAATCTTGTAGTGTTAACAGGACGTCTCACAGCAGACCCCGAACTTAAAACAACACAAAACGGAACACCCGTTACAACGTTTTCCATTGCTGTAAACCGTAACTATCGTGCAGGTGAAGAACAGCAGACTGACTTTATCAACATTGTTGCTTGGCGTCAGCGCGCTGAATTTATCACCAAATATTTTAAAAAGGGTAATTTAATAGGTATCGAGGGTTCAATACAGACCCGTAGATATCAAGATAAGAACGGAAACAACCGTACAGCTTTTGAGGTTATTGTTAATAATGCTCAATTTGTTGAGTCAAAGCGTGACGGCGCTGCAGCACCCGCAGGTAATGAGCCTGCTGCTTTCAGCAATGCCGATGTTAGCGATTTTGCAGAAATTGGCGGTATGGATGACGATTTGCCCTTCTAAAACTAATTAAAGGAGGAACTTTTCGATGGAAAAGACAGATAGACCGCTTCATAGAAAGCCACGCAAAAAGGTTTGCCATTTTTGTGCTGACCGTGTAGAAGCTATTGATTATAAGGATGTAGCTCGTCTTCGCAAGTATGTTTCTGAGCGCGCAAAGATTTTGCCCCGCAGAACAACCGGTACTTGCGCAAAGCATCAGCGTGAACTGACAACCGCTATCAAGCGCGCTCGTCAGGTTGCTTTACTTCCTTACAGCAACGACTAATAATTTTAAAACCGACGGTAATTCCGTCGGTTTTTTCTATAAATCAAAGTAAAAACTGACCGAGAATTTTCTTGGTCAGTTTTTTGATGTGAAAGTTTATTCGCTTCTAAGTGCGGCAACGGGGTCTTTTTTAGCCGCGCTTATTGATGGAATAATGCCTGAAATTAGCGTTAAGCATATACTAATAATTACAAGTATAATCGCGGCACCAATAGGAAGAATTGCATTAAGGTTCCCGATGCCCGTAGCGGCGTGTAGAATTATATTGATCGGTATGCAAAGCAAATAGGTAATTAATATACCAAGTAATCCCGAAGCGAAACCAACAATCACTGTTTCGGCATTAAATATACTCGAAACATCGCGTTTTGATGCTCCGATTGCACGTAAAATACCGATTTCTTTTGTTCTCTCCTGAACTGATATAAGTGTTATTACACCAATCATTATCGAAGATACTATCAAGGATATTGCAACAAATGCAATTAAAACATAAGTGATGGCGTTAATTATTGTTGTAATCGATGACATCATTATACCAAGATAGTCGGTATACTTAATTTGCTTAAGCTCCTCAACATCGTTGTTATAATTTTTGATAGCGTCTGTTATAACATCTTTATTTTCAAAACTTGAAGCATATATATTAATTGCAGCAGGTGAATCAAGCGATACATAGCCCATATCCAGAAGATTTTGTTCGTAACTACTTTCAGAAAAAACCATTATTTCATCATAATATATTGCGCATTGTTCTATGGTATATGTCGGTAGTGCGGCTTGTAGTGAATATGATAACTGTTCGGTGCTCATACCAGTCATTTGTGCTGTAACCTGTGCAGCATATTGAGTCTTAATTTGTTCGCGAAGCATTTGGGTGAACATTTCGTTAAATTCGTCGTCACTCATAGCGGTAAGATATTCATTTATTTCTTCGGCAGAAATATTTACCTGCTCGCTCATACCACTCGATAGCATTTCTTGCATATCAGCGCGTGTCATCGAGCCTATAGTAGCATCAATTTGCTGTTTCACAAAATCTTCGCCAGGGATACAGTTGATTTGAACAAAAGCGTCTGCTTTGCCGTCAGCATCAAGGTTATTTACATATTCTTTAAATGCGGTTTCTTTTTCAATATCGGTAAGGGTTCCTGTTGTTGTATCAAAGGGAAGTCCTGTTAAAACATCGGTATTGGGTGAATTTAGCTGCGCTTTTATTACATCACTGCTGTCGGCGGAATTAATCAAGTGTTCGGTTAGTTTGCTAGTGTATGCGATACTGCCTGACAGCATTGTTGTATCAGCGTCTTCGCTTGGTCTGATAATACCCGTTATTTTTAGCGACAGTGCATTGTCATATAAAAATCTTAGTCCTGCCTCGGTGTCGCGAAGGTCGATATAAAGACCGCTTGCTTCGTCAAATCGATAGCAGTCTGCATTTAATATTGTCTTATATTCAGTATCACAAATTTCTTTATATGACCACTTTTTGAATTCTTTTTCATCAAGCTTGGTGCCATTTATTGCGGCATCGGCCAGTTTATCAATCTCTTCGGCAGAAATTAGTCCCAGAGCATAAAGAGCGATATCATCCAATTCGTTGTTTTCATCAAGAACAAGCACAATTTCGTCATAACTGTTAGGCCAAGCACCGTATACAACATCATACTGCTCAAGAAGCAAATCATTTACTGGTGCGCCATCGTTACCGGGCAGCAATTCTTGCCAAAGTTTTGATCCCATAGAAGACATTGAGCCCATAGATGCTGTGGGTGACATTTGCGACAAGGTTGCCATTGCGGACATATCAATACCGATGTATTGAAGCATAAGGTCGGCGAGTATTTGTTCAAGGTCAGAATGAAGTATATCACCATCAACATTTTCGGTATATATCTGCATATCAAGATCGTATGAATATTGTATGCCGTTTACTGCGTTGTGAAGCTGTGAAGCTTCATCTTTAATTTTACCCTCAAAAAACGTTTTAAATGCCTTTAAATCGTTTTTACTTTCTTCAATGCTGTTCATAGCATTTATCATATCATATAACGCCGTTTTTTCGTAAACAGCATCTTTATCGTGCTTGGTTTTGTCGGCAGTAATGTTCATAAACGCTTCCATTAATGTTGTCATATCTACAGTAGAAGCTTCAAGTGTTAATGGATAAACCGATAAGGTGCTTTCTTGCACAGCGTCTATATATGCTGTCATGCCATGTGAAATTGCAAGTATTAACGCGATACCAATAATACCAATGGAGCCTGCAAATGATGTGAGAATCGTTCTACCTTTTTTTGTTATCAGATTTTTTAACGACAGCATAAATGAGGTTCCAAAAGACATTGACGGTTTTTTTGACTTGCCGTGAACCTCATTCCTTGTTTTATCAAGCTGCTTTTCATTCTCTAATTCATCGTTGTTTAACGGCTGTGAGTCGTGCGTTATTACGCCGTCTAACATATTGATAATGCGTGATGAATATTTTTCGGCAAGCTCGGGGTTATGTGTTACCATAATAATCAATCGGTCTTTTGAAATATTTTTGAGTATTTCCATAACCTGAACACTGGTTTCGGTATCAAGCGCGCCGGTAGGTTCATCTGCCAAAATTATATCGGGGTTGTTAACAAGAGCACGGGCAATAGCAACACGCTGCATTTGTCCGCCCGACATTTCACCTGGTTTTTTATTGATTTGGTCACCAAGTCCAACATCCTCTAAAGCCTTTTTAGCGCGAGCTTTTCGCTCAGCCTTTGATACGCCCGAAAGCGTAAGAGCAAGCTCAACATTTTGCAACACGCTCTGATGGGGTATAAGATTATAGCTTTGAAAAACAAAGCCAATAGAATGATTGCGATACGTGTCCCAATCGGTATCGTTATATTCTTTTGTTGATCTACCCGAAATTATAAGATCGCCATCTGTGTATCTATCAAGACCGCCTATAATATTGAGCAGCGTAGTTTTGCCGCAGCCCGAAGGACCCAGTATTGATACGAATTCGTGACTTCTAAATTCTATATCTATGCCTTTTAGTGCTTCAACATTTGTATCGCCCATAATGTAATGCTTTGTAATGTTATTTAATTTAAGCACAAAAATTCTCCTCTC
>JAZUOS010000053.1:0-2370 GCA_045604765.1 Acutalibacteraceae bacterium
CTCCTCTGGAAGTTTTAGACTTTTCTTTGGATTTTTCGTTTCAATTATTTTTATATTATCACCAATACTAAAAACAGTCTTATACATTCTACCATTTTCAAAGTTAGTTATTCCGCTTAAAAAACTACCGTTTCCTCCCATCTTTTAACTTTTTATAATTCTCATTCTCAAAATATGTACTTATCTCTTCGTTTTCTTCAGGCATTTTCTCTCCGTATCTAATTATATGTGTAGGCTCTAAACGTCTGATAGCCTCATTATACCCTTTCAGCCATAGATATTTAGAATAATCCGACTTTTTTACGCCTGTACAATTAATCGCTATTGTCCCATTCTTTTCAATACCGGTAAAACTATAATCATAACTGTCTGGAGTACTCCAAGTTACATTGGGAATAACATTAATACCATTGTTGCTCCAATAAGCAGCAAATGCCTTGTTCAGAAAACTATGATAGAAGCGCATGGGTGAAGGCATATCAATGTACTGAGAAAAATCAGGCGAGATAACAGACTTGAAATGTTTTAAAATTTCAAGATACTTCTGCGGGTATGTAAGTATCCGTAGAAATTCCTTATCATTCAAATAGAAATGAACGGTATTTTCGTACTGTTTTTGTGTAACAGCTTTATTGAATGCCTGCAATTTTATAGGTTGCTCACCATTGTATTTCTTGACAATTGGCATTCCGTATTTTTCATCTACAATAAGATTGTCAAATATTTGCAAACGATATATTCTATCTGTCGTATTTGTTTTAAAGTGGCATTTTTTTGCTACAAATATATTATCAAAACAAAAATTTCAAGGTTGCGAAAATAATACAAAAAAAATGTGAAGAGTGCGATAGTGAATTTAGGATAGAAGTCTGCGGTACGCTTCGCCTGCTTTCGCCCCATTATAAAGTTAACTCGGAGGGCAATACCTGCGAGTTCAAGCCCACGGGTTTTCGAGCAAAAAATTCTCTTTGATAATTTTTCACCCGAAAAAAACTCTCCGGTATCACCGTCCGAGCCAAAGAATGGGATTGGGACGAAGCAAGCGAAGCGACCTACGACGCATAATAAGAAGCTGTTTTAATTTTATTGAAAGAGTTTGTTCGTTGCTGCAAAAGATAGTTTCGGCTTCTTTGAGGCTCTTTTCGGCAACTTTTCATTTGTGATAATTGGAAATAGTCCACTATTACCTGCATACCCCAAATGAAAATCTACACGAAATTAGCTCTCAAATAATCTCGAAATAAAATTCAAACAGCTTCCAGGTCAAATCTATTAAGAGTATCAATCTTCAAATTACAATCAAGCCGCAATTATTATAAAAAAACAGAGTTGGGGACAAAGACAGCTCGCTCCCAACTCTGCATAAATTTGGTGTTGCGTTGTTACGCCAACAGGCTTAACTTTTCGGCAATGATAGCCTTGAATGCCTCTTTCATTTCGTCCGGCAAGAAAGAGAGGTCGATAAACGCAAACCATCTATCTTTGACCTTTGCGAATTTGGCAAAGATGTTATTTATAACTTTCTCCTCCAACCCCGATGCTTGCATTGAAGCCACGAAGTCAGCCTTTTTGATTTTACGCTTCTTACCGTTGAGGGTCAGTGCCAATTCCTCGGTATCTTCGGGCATAACCAATGCGGTGGAGAGCATATCGTATGCAGGCGTAAGCACATATTTTCCCTGCTCCTTGCTATACAGCGAAAAATTTTTCAGGTGCATATCGGCATTGCCCGTAATCCACGAGAAAACAACCTGCTCCCAATAGTTTACCATATCCAACTTTGGTACAGCCGAAAATCGCTGTATCGCCTTGGCAATCTGCTCATACGAGCCTTTGTATTTATGTTCGGTAAGTCTTTCCGTTAGCTGGCACATATCTTCCATAGGGAGTTTATCGCCTATGGCTGTGCGGTCAATGCGGCGGGTTATATAGCACAACTCACCATCGGCAAAACGGATAAGGCTATGAGGTACAACTTGCATCTTTGCCAACTCTGCAAGGTGTATTGTCAAATCCTCCAATTCGGGCAGATGGGCAAAGCGGTCGGTCTGCGGTTTCAAGATATATCGTCCCCATAAGCCGACAATAGTGAAACCATCGGTCTCGTTCCTACCACCCTTGTTTATATCCAACGATAACTTCGCCTGAACACCCGTCAAAGTTGTTTGGCTGCGGATTACCTGCTTGGCAAGGTCGGTCAGGTTCTCGCGTGTGTATGGCAATTCGGGGACACTCGGCGTGCCGAACATCTTTTTTGAACAAGCCTTGTGAAAATTCTTTTCACCCTCGTTCAACTCCTTGTAACAATATAGACACTTTGCCATACTACGAAGCTATTTTAATTTTATTAAATAAGTTACACATTGTTGC